>DAIMCQ010000031.1:0-22509 GCA_036726285.1 Azonexus sp. | reverse complement strand
CGTTCAGCGCCTTGGCGTGCTTGATGATGCCGCCGATGTAGAAGAGCGCCATTTCGGACAGGCCGGCATAACCGTTGCCGGCAAACAGGTTCTTGCCGTCTTTCCAGATCGACTGGTGAACGTGCATGCCCGAACCGTTGTCGCCAACGATCGGCTTCGGCATGAAGGTGGCGGTCTTGCCGTACTGGTGAGCAACGTTGTGCACCACGTACTTCAGGATCTGGGTCTGGTCGGCACGCTTGACCAGGGTGTTGAAGACGGTACCGATTTCGCACTGGCCGGCGGTAGCAACTTCGTGGTGGTGAACTTCAACCGGGCAGCCCAGGGCTTCCAGGGTCAGCACCATGGCGGAACGGATGTCGTGCAGGCTGTCGACCGGCGGAACCGGGAAGTAGCCGCCCTTGACGGTCGGACGATGGCCGGTTGCACCGGAGCCGTCGTTCTTCTCGCCCGAACCCCAGGCCGCTTCGGCGGAATGGATCTTCAGGTTGCAACCGGACATGTCGACATTCCACTCGACGCCGTCGAAGATGAAGAATTCGGGTTCCGGGCCGAAGTAGGCGGTGTCGCCGATGCCGGAAGACTTCAGGTAGGCTTCGGCGCGCTTGGCGATGGAGCGCGGGTCGCGGTCGTAACCACGGCCGTCGGCCGGATCGACAACGTCACAGGCCAGAACAATGGTGGTTTCGTCGAAGAACGGATCGACGTAGGCAGTGTCCGGGTCCGGCATCAGCAGCATGTCGGAGGCCTGAATACCCTTCCAGCCAGCGATGGAGGAGCCGTCGAAAGCATGGCCGTTTTCAAACTTGTCTTCGTCGAAAGCGGAGACCGGCACGGTGACGTGCTGTTCCTTGCCACGAGTATCGGTGAAACGAAAATCGACGAACTTGGCGTCGTTTTCCTTGACCATCTTAATCACGTCTTGCGGGGTTGCCATAAGCGTCAGTCTCCTAGCTAAACAAGATGCCGGTCTGCCCGGCAGCATTCAAAAAAAACCCAACCCAAGTCACTTAGCAGAAAACATGCCAAATGCTGAAAATGAATCTTTGTATTTTGCCACAACGAGATGCGGGGTTTAAGTAAAGATTTGAAGCACCAAAGATGTGCGTCGATCGATATTTGCGCACCAAAACAGTGCAAGCATGATTTACCCCCACGCGTCGAGCCAGGCACTTATCGAGAACCGATACGACCGGATCTCTGTCCTATACTTACCCACCTCACTTTCATTCCTTCATGCCATGGCAACCCTATCCGACATTCTGGTCAGCGCCGCCCAACGCGGCTTGGCCCTCAAGCACGCCTACAAGGGCGACCTTACGCCGCGGGAAGCATTCGATCTGCTCCGCCTGGCGCCGAATGCCAAGCTGATCGATGTCCGGACCCGTGCCGAATGGGACTGGGTCGGCCGGGTTCCCGGCGCGATCGAGATCGAGTGGAATCAATACCCCGGCGGTGTCCGCAACCCCGACTTTCTGGCCGAATTGAAACGCCAGGCCCCCTCTGACGCCCCGCTCCTTTTCCTCTGCCGCAGCGGCGCCCGCTCGGTGGCGGCGGCCAGCGCAGCCACCGAAGCCGGCTATGCCGACTGTTTCAACATTCTGGAAGGCTTCGAGGGCGACAAGGATGCCAACGGCCATCGCAACAATATCGGCGGCTGGCGCAAAGCGGAATTGCCCTGGGTCCAGGGCTAAGCGGCCGACCGAACAAAACCATGAGCCCCCGAAATCATTGACATCGCACCGGTTCGAACTCACTGTGCGACTCGCAGCAACGCCTACTGCGGATTACCAGCGGTGATAGAATCCCGCGTCCAATCCAGCCTCTCCTTCGGCTTGGCTCACGCAGCAAACAGCCAGCCCTTTCCCTGAAGAAGCCAATGCAAGCCGTCCAGCCTCTCGTCTTCGCCCCGTACAACAGCCTGTCCGATGAAGCCTGCCAGGAACGCATCCGCGTTGCCCGCGCCAAACTCGGCAAGAAAGCCGTCATCCTTGGCCACCATTACCAACGTGCCGATGTCTACCAGCATGCCGACCTGACCGGGGATTCGCTGAAACTTTCCCGCCTCGCCTCGCAAACCGACTCCGAATACGTTATTTTCTGCGGCGTGCATTTCATGGCAGAAGTCGCCGACATCATGACCGCAGCGCATCAGACTGCGATCCTGCCCGACCTGGCAGCCGGCTGTTCGATGGCCGACATGGCCAACCTGGCCAAGGTCGAGCGCTGCTGGCGCGAACTGTCCGAAATCCTCGACGTCGAAGGCGAAGTCACGCCGGTCACCTACATTAATTCAGCAGCCGATCTGAAGGCCTTCTGTGGCGAACATGGCGGCATCGTCTGCACCTCGTCGAATGCCGGCACCATTGCCAAGTGGGCTTTCGAACGCCGCCCCAAGGTGCTGTTCTTCCCCGACCAGCACCTCGGCCGCTGGACTGGCCATCAGATGGGTTTCCCGATGGATGAAATGGTCGTCTGGGACCCCGATCTCGAACTGGGCGGCCTGACTCCGGCCCAGATCAAGAAGGCGAAGATCCTGCTCTGGAAGGGCCATTGCTCGGTGCACCAGATGTTCCAGAAATCGCACATCGATGCCTTCCGGACCAAGTACCCGGACGGTCTGGTCATCGCCCACCCCGAATGCAACTTCGAGGTTTGCGCCGCATCGGACTACGTCGGCTCGACCGAACACATCGTCAAGACCATCAAGGAAGCGCCGGCAGGCACCCGCTGGCTGGTCGGCACCGAACTCAACCTGGTCGAACGCCTGGCCAAGGAAGTCTTGCCGCAAAACAAGATCGTCCAGTTCATGGCCACCACCATCTGCATGTGCTCGACGATGCAGCGCATCGACCCGCAGCACCTGGCCTGGACGCTGGAAAACCTGGCCGAGGGGAAGATCGTCAACCCGATCAAGGTTCCGGAGCACGAAGCCAAACAGGCCCGCCTGGCACTAGACCGGATGCTGGCAATTTCCTGACTTCACCCAGGCCCGACGAAAAACGAGCGGCTTTCCCGCTCGTTTTTTTATGGCAGACGCCAGAAGGCAATGCCTCGACAAAAAACGGGCCCGCCGACCTGGCGAGCCCGAACTTGCTGCGAGAGGAAAGCTTGATCAGAACGAGGGAATGAACTTGTTGGCCCAGGCAAACAGTTCAACCAACGGCCAGATGATGCAGACCAGGATACCGGCCACCAGAATGATTTCACCCAGCACCGGCCCGACCGATTCGTTCAGGTTGCGGGCAAAGCGTGGCGCGGCAGATTCCTTGTAATACTTCAGCTCCGGATCGTCGGCATTGGCGTCCTTGATCCCGGTGATCATCCCCACCACGTGGTTCGACTTATGTACCGCCGTCGCCCAGAAATTGCCCAGCAGATGGCAGGTCACCAGCGAAGCGGCGACGTTGCCGCAAAAGATATGCAGATCCTTCAGCCCCAGGGTGAAGCTGTGACCGAACAGGGCCAGCGTGGTGAACTCGTCTTCCCATTCGCTCGGCACCATATCGCCGAGCGGCCCCATTTCCTGTCCCGAGCTATAGAGCATCAGCCCGAGCACACCGGTCACCAGCATGGTGATGATCAGCGCAAAAACCATCGCGCCCCCCAAGGGGTTGTGCGAAATGGTGTGCATCGGATGTCCGACCACCGAATCGATGCCGTACTTGATCATCGTCTTCGGACTGTAGATGAAAGTCCAGAAGCGCGCCGCCCGCGGCCCAACGAAGCCCCAGATAATCCGGAAGCTCATGATCGTCATGATGATGTAGGCCGCGTAGACATGCAGCGGAAACTTGCTGGACTTGAAATAAAGGGAGAAAAAGGCAAAGACCATCAACCAGTGGCCGATTCGCACCACCGGGTCCCAGACCTTGATGAATACCCGCTGCGGCGGGTTATTGCTGTTTTCATTGCTCATATGCTGTTTTCCTTGCTCTGCGGATGGAAAACCGGGCTGTCAGCAGCCCGGAAATCTCAACGCGTCAAAACGACTGGGTGATCGAAATACCGAGAATCTGTACCGTCTGGCTCGGCTTTACATACACCTTCGTTCCATCGGCATACACCCAGTTCTGCCAAGTGTAATCGTCCATCTTGCGCTGATCGTGGATGTAATCGAGGCGCAGTTTGGTCATCTTGGCCACCGGATAAGCCCCGAACAACTTGAAAGTGTTCTGGGTGTATTTGGTATCCGGCAGAACGCCCATTCCGGAAGCCACCGAACGCGGAGTCCCGACCGCGGTCAGCGTGGTCGCCGGCATGTCGCTGATGTCCTGGCGGTTCTTGTCGGAGGAATAGAGATACTGCGCCCCCAGCTCCAATGCCTTGACCTTGCCAGCCAGGCCGAAACCGAACTGGTCGGAATTCAGCTTCAGCAAGGCATTCCACTGCACCAGCGGCACCCCGGCCCGTGCCGTGTTCGCCGTACAGTTGCTGTTATTCGTCGTCGAACAGACCGCGCCCTGCGTCACTTGATTGGTTTCGCCGACTTGCCGCGAATACCACGAACTCAGCTTCCAGTTATCGTTGATCGCATAGCTGCCATCGATCGAGAAGACCTGCCCATTGCCCTTCTCAAGGCCGTAGGCACTCATGTCGTAACGATCGAAATACGCCTCGTAAGCGACTTGCAGATTCAACTGCTCGGTGGCGGCCCAATCGATCATGCCGCGCAGCTTGTCGCGATTGCGATCCGCCAGGTATACCGGGTACATCGGCGGCGCCGTCGTCGTGGCCGTCCAGCGTTCGTTATCGTTTTTCCGATCCGAACGGGCATACGAAAGACTGCCGTTGACCGTCTCGCTCATGCTCTTGCGCAAGGCCAGGCGGGTGGTGACTTCATGCATCGCCCGCCCGTAGTCGTATTCAGGGTTCTGATAACCATTCGCCGCGTTGTTGGTGATACCGACCCAATCCATGCGCGACTTGTTGGTGTAATCGACCCCGGCCGTCAGGCCGTAGCCCTGTCCCAGCAAATAATCGGCTTCCAGCTTCCCCCAGTTGGCGGTATGCGACTCCGGATTATTGAAGGTGAAGGAGGAGTAGGCCACCGAACCGCGATAATCGCGCAGCGGCGTCTTGTCCTGCTTGTCCTCGTAACGCCACGAAGCAAGGATCTTGAGATCCTTGGTCAGGCGCGAAGTCAGCGCACCATAAAACTCCGTCGTCTGGATCTTGCCATCGAGACCGTTGCCAATCCCCGCCGCATTGGTTGCCTGGCCGGTCATGAACTGCTCGTTTTGACGCCCTTCGGAATAGGCGACCTTGAAGGTGGCTCGCGTATCCTTGGTGAAGTTGTAGGCACCATTCAGATAAAACTGGTTCAGGGAATTATCCGGGGCCAAGGCAATCGGTGACAGGTTGGCGGTGACGGCTGCCGTATTGGTGCCGCCAAGGACGTACAGGGAATTGTTCCGGGTGCTCAGGAAGCTGCCGTAATAACCGGCGGTCAGCTGGAACTTCTTGGAGACATACTCCAGCGTCCCTTCGAACTGCTGATGATTCTGATTGACCGGCTCGGCCGCGAACAAGAACCCGCTATACAGATTCGCCGACCCGCCTGCCGTTCCATAGTTTCCGGCCACGCCACGTACGCCGTCCATGCGGGTGCCGGTCTTGTCCTCATTCTTGAATGAGAAACCCAGCTTCAGTCCTTCCATCAGGTACTTGCTGGCGCTCAGCGTCGTAATGTCGCGTTCGGTACTCAAGGTTACCGATCCCAGTGCCGGATTGCTCAGCCGACCATTGGTGAAAGCGCTATTGGCCAGAGCGGGTTGAACAATGCTGTTCGTGCCGATGCCGCCGACCCCGGTCGTCACCTCGTACGGACTGTAGCGAGGAATCTGGTTGTATTCGAGGGCAACGGACCAATCGCCTTGCTTCTCGTAGGACGCCCCGAATTCCTGGGTGCTCAGGCCAAGCTCGCGCCCCTGCACCTTCAGCCAGTCGCCCTCTTCGCCACGGCGGACGATATCGATATCGATATTGCCGTTGATCCCTTTGTGATTGACCCCGTTGTACTGGCGATACAGCGGGTGAATCTCGTTTTGGTAAGGCAGCTTGAAAGTGACCTCGGCCACGTTCGGATTGATCAGGTCGTCGACTTCGTCGGCCATCGCACCGGCAACCGGAAATACTGCGGACAAAGCGATGACGATGGCAGTCCGCGAAAAACGATGATGGTTGTTCATGATCATTCTCCTGGTCTTAGCGGAAGAAGCGCGATGCGCCACTGCTCTGGACGTTGCTCGGATTGTTGCTGCCGTGGATGTTGGTATGGCAGTTCGAACAACCGCGTGCTTGAGCCAAGCCCGGACCGATATTGGTACTCACCGCATTCGGCATGTTGCCGCGCGTCCCCGGCACATTGCCCGGATGCGAGCTGGAACCGTGACAGGACTGGCAAAGGAAAGGCTGACGCATTTTCAGCATACTCTCCGCCGTCGTGCCGTGCGGATTGTGGCAGTTGCTGCAGTTTTCCACGACCGGCTGGTGGTTATGCACGAACGGTCCGCGCTTTTCGGCATGACAGGTGAAGCAGGTCGCATTGACCGTGTCTTTGACCAGGGACTTCTCGCCCGCCGAACCGTGCGCATTGTGACAATCCGAGCAGCTCATCTTGCCTTCCGGAATCGGGTGGTGCGACGGCTTGTTGCTCTCGGCGCGCTGCTGCTTGTGGCAGGTGTAGCAGACCTCCGGCTGGGTACGCTTGTCGCGAACCTTGTCCTTGCCGGTATGGATCTGGTGGCAGGACGTACAGGCCACGTCACGCGAGGCGTGAGCGCTGCTTTCCCAGTTCATGTGCTTGCCGCCCTGGTGACAGGACGTACAGGCCGCACTCTTGGCGTCCGCCGTATGCTTGGCTTTCTTGCCGAAGCTGAGATCGGTGGCCGGACGCTCTTTGACATCCTCCGGCTTGTTGGCGTGACGTTCGCTCTCGCCGTGGCAAGAGGTACAGGTTGGCGTACGACTATCCTTGGTCACGCCATGCTTGGTCTTGCCGATCGAAAGCACCGGCACAGCCTCGCTCTCATCGTGGCAACGCGTACATTTTGCGTCCCCCTTGAGAACCATGTCCTTTTCGTCGGCAGCCTGGGCCGGCCCGACAGCAAGCCAGGTCCCGGCAAGCAGCAGCACGGCCAGCGCGCCCCTTCGTATCTGTTGCATCATTTTTCCACCCCCTGATTTCCAGTTATCGACTTAGCGCGCCAGAATCCACTGCACGATGCCTTTGATCTCGGCTTCGTCCTTGGTCTTGAGCGGCTCGTGATCCTCTTCCTTGTCCTTGATCTTGACCTTGTTGAAAGTCGTCACGTGCTTGTGGATCTTCGCCTCGGCATCCGGCTTGCCCCGCTGCTTTTCGGCAATTTCCTTGTAGGAAGGGCCGTCCTTCTTCTTGTCCAGGGCGTGGCACTTCAGGCAGTTGTTTTTCTTCAGGATGGCCTTGGCTTCGTCGTCATCCAGGGCATAGGCCGAAGAAGCGCCCATGAACAGGGCAAGCAGGCTGGTTAGAAGAACGGTGCGGGAAAAACGAGTATTCATGATGTGATCTCACGGCTGACAATTTGAAAACCTGGAATGCGCCGGACAGCCCGGCTTTACATTTCCTAACAGGTTGCGATTGTCGGCCGATCACCAAAAACCCTATATCGGAAGAGGATTAATCTGCAGGTAGGAAATGTCCTATTCACAGCTTCCAGCTTCATTGCCGCCGAATACGCGACGTCAGCGCCGGAGCGGCATTAGTGTTAACCTTGACCCTGAAACGCAGGTTTGCGTCATCCGCGCAGTCGAGCGCCGCACCAATCGCCACTTCGCAGCACGCTATCGGGACAGGAAATTCGAAAACGATGACTCATTGCGCCCCCCTCCCCGCCCTCCATATCGTCACCTACAACATTCACAAGGGCTTTTCACAGTTCAACCGGCAGATGATGGTGCACGAATTACGTGACCGTCTGCGCCACCTCAACCCGGATATCGCATTCCTCCAGGAAGTCCAGGGCCTGCACCTGGCCCATGCCGAAAAGCACCGCAACTGGCCCGATACGCCGCA
The DNA here is from genome assembly GCA_036726285.1 of Azonexus sp. Classification (GTDB taxonomy): domain Bacteria; phylum Pseudomonadota; class Gammaproteobacteria; order Burkholderiales; family Rhodocyclaceae; genus Azonexus. The sequence continues at coordinate 14,453 of DAIMCQ010000031.1, read as the reverse complement.
ACACGAGTTCCTGGCCGAGGACACCTGGCAAGCCGCCTACGGGTGCAATATGGTTTATGACCATGGCCACCACGGCAACGCCATCCTGTCGCGTTTTCCCATCCTCGATACGCACAACCAGGACGTCACCCACCTGCAGTTCGAGAAGCGCGGCTTGCTCCATTGTCGGATCGCGCTGCCCCAGGGGCAGACTGCGCACTGCGTCTGCGTCCATCTCTCCTTGTTCGGCTACTCCCGCCGCCGGCAGATGAATGCCCTGGCCGATTATCTCGAGCACTTGACCGACACGAGGGCGCCACTGATCATCGCCGGCGACTTCAATGACTGGCGCAACCGGGCGGGCGAACAATTGGCGCGCCGACTCGGCCTTGAAGAAGTTTTCAGCAGTCGAGGCACCCCGGTCAGGAGCTTTCCCGCGGCACTGCCGATGTTTCGGCTGGACCGGATCTACGTGCGCGGCTTCCGGGTCGAGCGCACCGAAGTCCATCACGGCACCCCGTGGTCGAGCCTCTCGGACCACGCAGCACTTTCGGCCCATCTGAGCCGGCGATGAATGGTCACTTTGAGTCGGGCAACAGCCTGCGCCTGCTCAATTCCGGGGCGGAATATTTTCCCGCCCTGCTGGCCGCGCTTCGGGCGGCATGCACCGAGATCTATCTGGAAAGCTACATTTTCGCTCCGGACGAAATCGGCCGGGAAATCGCCCATGCGCTCTGTGCGGCCGCCCAACGCGGGGTACGGGTGCACGTCATTGTCGATGGCTTCGGCGGCAGGAACTTCAGCATCGACTTTCTGCCGCAACTTACCCAGGCGGGGGTCCAGGCCATGCTCTACCGGCCGGAAATCGGCCGCTTCCGCCTCAAGCGGCATCGTCTGCGCCGTCTGCACCGCAAACTGGTCGTCATCGATGGCCGGGTTGCCTTCATCGGCGGCATCAACATTATCGACGACGACAACGCACCGCCGGACATGCGCCCCCGCTACGACTACGCCATCCGGATCGAGGGCCCGACCGTCGCCCAGGTGCACCACGCCGTGCGGCATATGTGGGAAATCGTGACCTGGGTCAATTTCAAACGCCGCTTTCGCCTTCGTCCTCAAAAGAGGAAACCGTTGCCCATCGTCGGCACGCAGCGCGCCGCCTTCCTCATTCGCGACAACATCCGGCATCGCCATGACATCCTGAACGCCTACATTGCCGCAATCAACGCGGCACAGGATGAAATCCTGATTGCCAATGCCTATTTCATGCCCGGCGTTCGCTTTGCCCGCGCCTTGCAGGCAGCCGCCCGGCGCGGCGTCCGGATCAGCATCCTGTTGCAGGGCAAGACCGACCACCCCCTGCTGCGCTTCGCGACCCAGACGCTGTATCTGGCCGCGATGGAAAACAACATCCGGATCTTCGAATACGAAAAGAGCTTCATGCATGCCAAGGTTGCCGTCATCGACAGCCAATGGGCGACGGTCGGCTCCTCCAACATCGACCCCTTCAGCCTGCTGCTGGCCAAGGAGGCCAACCTCGTCGTCGATGACCGGATACTGGCCGGCGAACTGCGCCAGAGCATTCTCGCCGCAATCAGCCAGGGGGCCGGCGAAATCCTTGCCGAATCGGTTACCCGGCTGCCGCTACATTCAAAACTGCTGCGCTGGCTGAGTTATGGCCTGGTCCGTCTGCTGGTCGGATTGACCGGCTACGGTCCCAAACATTGGCGAGCCGATGAGGAAATAACCGGCCTTAGCCGGGCACGGCCTGAAAGATAGTGCGTTGTCGGGGAATCGCGGCAAATTGCCAATGCGCCAACGCCCAGGCCCACACCTCGGCAACGCTGGCCCGTTCGAGTCCGGCTGGCGGCGCCTGGCCAAGGAAACGCAAAGCGCCGACCAGCAATGCCGGTGCCCGGCCGGCATCGAGCGCCAGGGCATGGGTCTGCTTGGAGAGTTTTTCCCCGGCGACATTGCTGACAACCGGCAAATGAGCATAGACCGGCGTCGCATAGCCCAGGCAACGCTGCAACCAGATCTGACGCGGCGTTGAATCGAGCAGGTCGGCACCGCGTACGACATCGGTAATCCCCTGGCTGGCGTCGTCTACGACCACGGCCAGTTGATAGGCAAAAAAACCATCCGCCCGCTGCAGCACGAAATCGCCGACATCACGCGCCAGTTGCTGGACCAGCCGCCCCTGCAATCGATCATCGAAAGCCACCTCGCCGGCGGCAACCCGCATCCGCCAGGCCCTGACTGCCTTGCCCGCCGGCAAGCCGGCCCGGCACGTCCCGGGATAAACCGGTCCGCCATCGATCGCCGGGTGAGTTGCCGAATCGGCAATTTCCTTGCGCGAACAGGCGCATCCATAGACCAGACCATCGCGCTTCAAGCCGTCGAGAATTTCGCCATACAGTTCCAGGCGCTGGCTCTGCCACATGACCGGGCCATCCCAGACGAAACCGAACGCCTCGAGACTGGCCAGGATCTGCTCTGCCGCGCCGGGCACGGTACGTCCGAGATCGACATCCTCTATCCGTACCAGCCACTGGCCCTGGCGCACCCGCGCATCGAGACAACTACCCAGCGCCGCGACCAGAGAACCGAAATGCAGCGGCCCGGTCGGTGAGGGAGCAAAACGCGACTTGATCAAGGCATGTTCCCGGAGCTTCGTCCGACACGCGCGTCCCTGCCGTACTTTGATCGTCGATGGCAGCCGGCGCCGGACAACCGACCATGCCGGCCCAAGAGCCACGGCGAAGCCGGCCAGCATTCGACAAAGCCAGGCGAAGGGATCATTGGGCAGAACCGGGAAGACAATAAGTCATTCAAGAAAAAGCCCGGAATCTTTGGCAGACGCCGGGCTTTGTTTTCCTTCTTATACAGGCATAGCTTAGAACGGAATATCGTCGCCCAAGTCGTCGAAGGAAGGCTTCGGCTTGTTCTTCGGCGGCGCCGGCGCGTAGTCGGTCGGCTCGTCGTAGCCACCGCCACCGCCACCGCCGCCGCTGGACGGACCACCCATGCCCTGACGGGAGCCGAGCATCTTCATTTCCTCGCCACGGATTTCCGTGGTGTAGCGCTCCTGGCCATCCTTGTCGGTCCACTTGCGGGTCCGCAGGCTGCCTTCGATATAAACCTGCGAGCCCTTCTTCAGGTACTGGCCGGCGATTTCAGCCAGCTTGCCGAAGAAGGAGATACGTACCCACTCGGTCATTTCCTTCTTCTCGCCGGTCGCCTTGTCCTTCCAGCTTTCGGTACAGGCGATGCTGAAATTGCAGATCGCCTCGCCGCTGGCGGTGTAGCGGATTTCCGGGTCACGTCCCAGATTGCCGATGCCGATCCATTTGTTAACCGATGCCATGCCGCGCTCTCCTAATTGATTTGGACCGCAGTCGGCGTGACGCGCCGTTGCGGAAAATTCATCGACTTCGCCACCGCCAGCCAGAGCACAATCAGCCCGGCGCAGGTGGCAAAAACCGCATTATCGCCGAAATGCTGCGCAATATAACCGCCCAACGCGCCACCGACGAACAGACCCATCGCCTGCGTCGTGTTGTAAACCCCCAGCGCGGCGCCCTTGGCGCTTGGCGGGGCCGTGCGGGAAACCAGCGAGGGCAGCGTCGCTTCCAGTACGTTGAAGGCGACGAAAAAGAGCAGCAGCCAGAGCGCCAGCGACCACAGGCTTTCGCCGAAGACGAACAGGCCGACCTGGACGACGATCAACAGGGCGATGGCGGCGAGGAAGATCGGCCGCATCTTGTCCTTGCGCTCGGCAGCGATGATCGCCGGCACCATCACGGCGAAGGAAACCAGCACGGCCGGCAGGTACACCTTCCAGTGCGAGGCGGCGGCCAGGCCGCCATGATCGACCAGCGCGTGCGGCAGCACCACGAACATGGCCATTTGCACCATGTGCAGGACGAAAATCCCCAAATTGAGCCGCAGCAGGTCGGCATCGAACAGCACGCGGCGCATCGGCAGCTTTTCATGCCCACCAGGCGCCGGGGCCGGCGGCACCGCCTTGAGCAGCAGGACGATGGCGCCCAGGGCCAGCGCACCGGTCAGGCAGAACAAGCCACCCATGCCAATCCAGCCGTAGAGCAGCGGCGCCCCGACCAGCGACAGCGCGAAGACCAGGCCAATCGAGGAACCGATCATCGCCATCACCTTGGTACGGTGCTCTTCGCGGGTCAGGTCGGCGGCCAGCGCGGTGACTGCGGCGGAAATCGCGCCGGCGCCCTGCAGGACGCGGCCGACGATGATCCAGTTGAGGCTGGGCGCCCAGGCGGCGACAAAGCTGCCCAGGGCAAAGATCAACAGGCCGACGACGATGACCTGCTTGCGCCCCCAGAGGTCGGAAGCGATCCCGTAGGGAATCTGGAACACTGCCTGGGTCAGCCCGTAGGCCCCCAGCGCAAAACCGACCAGGGCCAGGTTGTCGCCGCCGGGCAGGGTTTTGGCGTAGACCGAAAACACCGGCAGGATCAGGAACAAGCCAAGCATGCGCAAGGCGAAGATGGAGGCCAGCGAAGCGCCGGCTCGGCGTTCTTCGGGGCTCATGCGGTTAGTGGGGTCGGACATGTCGAATTTTTATTGTTGCATCGCAGCGAGAGGGGCGAGTTTAGCAGGTTTGCCGACGCCGCCGGCTTTGGCCCCAAGACGCTATCGGCATTCGGGTTCCCGAACGCCCCCAGGGACCCAAGCGCCGGAAATCCGTCAGCCGTCCCAGGCACGGACATGACAAACCCCATAAAAATCATTTATTTGACGAAAACTCAAAACATGGCACAGAATTTGCGCGGAGCATTGTTTATTTGTCCGCCCAATCCTGGTCTCAGCCGAGAAAGTTCTTCGCCATGTCACTCAAAAAACGCTTGCTCGTTTTCGTCAGCGTCCTCATCGCCATCACCATCGGGCTGCTCGCGATACTCTCCTATCAACGCATGCGCAGCGAAATCCTGGCCGGCGTCGAAGAAGAACTGAGCGCGGCGATCAGCGGCAATCGCCGCGCCATCGCCCAATGGCTGGCCCAGCGGCGCGACGTCATTGCTGCCGCAGCGCTTCGGGCCGGCGAGCTAGACGAACCCCGACCGGCTCTGACACTAGGCAAGGAAGCCGGCCGTTTCGAACAAACCTTCGCCGGCTACGCCGACAAACGCATGCTTTACCACCAGGCCGACAAGCGCCCGCAGGAAGGTTACGACCCGACCGCCCGCCCCTGGTACAAGCTGGCCAGCGAAGCCAAAAACACCGTTGTCACCGCGCCTTATGTCTTTGCCAGCACGAAGAAGCTGGGCATCACCGTCGCCAGTCCTATCCTGCGCCAGGGGCAATTGATCGGCGTCGCCGGCGGCGATGTCGTGCTCGAAGAAGTCACCGCGGTCGTCACCGGCATCCGCTTGCGCGGCAATGGTTTTGCCTTCCTGGCAACGCGTGACGGCAAGATCGTCGCCCACCCCAAGGCCGATGCCGTGCTCAAGCCGGTTGGCGAAGTCATGCCCGGCTTCGATACGGCCCAGCTCGGCCAGGCCGGCGATAACAGCCGCTTGCAGGAGATGCAGATCGACGGTCGGACCGCCTATGTCGACCTTTCCCCGGTGCCCGGCTCGGACTGGGTATTGGGCAGCGTCATCGACAAGGACGCCATCCTCTCGCCGCTCAATTCGTTGATCGCGACGCTGGCCGTTGCCGGCATCGTCATCGGTCTGGGCGGCGTGCTGTTTGCCAGCTACGCCCTGGCCCGCTTGCTGGGCGGGGTGACCCGGCTGCGCGATGCGCTGCTCGAAATTTCCAGCGGCCAGGGCGACCTGACCCGCCGGCTGAAGGCCGACAGCAGCGACGAAATCGGCCAGACCGCCGAAGCCTTCAACCGCTTCATCGACAGCCTGCGCAAGATGTTCATCGAAGTCCGCGAGAATGCCGACACCCTGCACACTGGGCTGTCTTCGCTCAACGACCTGACGCGCAAGGTCTCGGCCGACTCGGAACGGCAGGCCGAGGCCTCCAGCTCGACGGCGGCGACCATCGAACAGATCACCGTCAGCATCAACCACATTGCCGACAACGCCAGCTCGGGCGAAGAGATCGCCATGCAGACCGGCCAGGTTTCACGGCAATCGGCCGAAGCCGTCACGGCGCTGGCTGCCGGCATCTGCCACATCGCCAGCGAAGTCGAGCAGCTATCGACGACGCTGAGCGGGCTGGGTCAGCGCTCGACCGAGATGAACGCCATCATCGGCGTCATTCGCGACATTGCCGACCAGACCAACCTGCTCGCCCTCAATGCCGCGATCGAAGCGGCCCGGGCCGGCGAGGCCGGGCGCGGCTTTGCCGTGGTCGCCGACGAGGTGCGCAAGCTGGCCGAGCGGACAGCCAAGGCCACGGTGGAAATCGGCAGCCTGATTGCATCGACCCATGGCGAAATCCAGTCGGCGCTCTCCGGCATGAGCCAGACCCAAGGCTCGGTCCAGGCCGGGGTCGAATCATCGCAGGCGGTGGCCAGCCAGATCGGCAACATCCAGAACGATGTCGCCCGCGTCGTCAGTTCGATCCGCGACATTGCCGATGCCACCCGCGAGCAGTCCGCCGCCACCACCGAAATGGCCCGGGCCGCCGAAACCGCCAACCGGATGTCGATGGACACCGACCAGGCGGTGCAATCCGCCACCCAGACCGTCACCCAGTTAAGCGGCTTGTCGCAACGCCTAAACGAACTGGTCGGCCGCTTCCGGCTCTAACCCGCAAGCACGCGTCGCATCAAACCGGGCCGGCGTTTGCCGGCCTTTTTTGTTTTCCCTTTCCGCCCCCCGGCTTGCGTTCGGATTTCCGAACAGCCGGCACCGCCCTTCCTTCGGAATTCCGAAGCAGGACAAGCGACAAACGAAAAAAACACTTTAGAAATCAATGACCAAGCAAACCCAGCCGCCTGGCACAAGGCGTGCGATGTAAACACCACCGGCGGCGCGGATTTCCGACCGGCAATTACAGGAGACAAACATGACCACCCAAGTTACTCACCGCATCGAACACGATCTGCTCGGCGACCGCGAGATCCCGAGTTCGGCCTATTACGGCGTCCATACGCTGCGCGCCCTGGAAAACTTCGATATCACCGGCATCTCGATCGCCGTCTATCCCGACCTGATCCGCGCTCTGGCCCAGATCAAGCAGGCCGCCGCCCAAGCCAACCAGCAACTCGGCCTGCTCGACGCCAAACAGGCCGACGCCATCGTCGCCGCCTGCAAGGAAGTGATCGACGGCAAGTGGCATGACCATTTCGTGGTCGACGTCATCCAGGGCGGCGCCGGCACCTCGACCAACATGAACGCCAACGAGGTGATCGCCAATCGGGCGCTGGAAATCCTCGGTCACGCCAAGGGCGAGTTCAAGTACCTGCACCCCAACGAACACGTGAACATGAGCCAGTCGACCAATGACGTCTATCCGACGGCATTGAAGCTGGCCACCTACGTCGGCATCTTCCGCCTGATCGACGCCATGGCCTACCTGCGCCGCGCTTTCGAGCGCAAGGCCGAGGAATTCGCCGATGTGCTGAAGATGGGCCGTACCCAGTTGCAGGATGCCGTGCCGATGACCCTCGGCCAGGAATTCTCGACCTACGCCGTGATGCTCGGCGAAGACGAAGAGCGCCTCAAGGAAGCCGCCCTGCTGATCCGCGAGATCAACCTCGGCGCCACCGCCATCGGCACCGGCATCAATGCCCACCCCGACTACGCACCGCTGGTCTGCCGCCGCCTGATCGAAGTCAGCGGCGTGCCGGTCGTCACCGCCCCCAACCTGATCGAGGCCACCCAGGACTGCGGCAGCTTCGTACAGCTCTCCGGCGTGCTCAAGCGCGTCGCCGTCAAGCTGTCGAAAACCTGTAACGACCTGCGCCTGCTCTCTTCCGGCCCGCGTGCCGGCTTTGGCGAGATCAACCTGCCGCCGCGCCAGGCCGGTTCGTCGATCATGCCGGGCAAGGTCAATCCGGTGATCCCGGAAGTGGTCAACCAGGTCGCTTTCGAAGTGATCGGCAACGACAACACCGTCACCTTCGCCGCCGAAGCCGGCCAGCTCCAACTCAACGCCTTCGAACCGATCATCGCCCACAGCCTGTTCAAGAGCGTGCTGCACCTGCGCAAGGCCTGCAAGGCGCTGGCCGACCATTGCGTCGACGGCATCACCGCCAACCGCGATGCGCTGCGCGCCAGCGTCGAACGCTCGATCGGCATCGTCACCGCGCTCAACCCCTACATCGGCTACGCCAACGCTACCGAAGTTGCCGCCGAAGCCCATCTCAGCGGCCGCGGCGTCGCCGAGATCGTGCTCGAACGCAAGCTGATGAGCCCGGAGCAACTGGCCGAAGTGCTGCGCCCCGAGGTGCTGACCAAGCCGCAAATGATTCCTACCCATACCGCCTAAGCGGACTGTTCTTTACTCAATGCACACCACAAGGAAAACATCATGAAAATGAACCGGCTGACGACCCTGATCGGGATCGCCATGGTGCTCGGCGTCATTGTCGGCTACGCGTGCAACACGCTGGCTGCCAGTCCCGCCCAGGCCAAGGAAATCGCCTCCTACTTCGGTATCCTGACCGACGTCTTTCTGCGCCTGATCAAGATGATCATTGCACCGCTGGTCTTCGCCACCCTGGTTGCCGGCCTGGCCGGCATGGGCGACTCGAAGACGGTCGGCCGGATCGGCGCCAAGGCGCTCGGCTGGTTCGTCGGCGCCTCGTTCTGCTCGCTGCTGCTCGGCCTGATCTTCGCCAACCTGCTGACCCCGGGTGCTTCGCTGGCCGTGCCGCTGCCGGACGTCGGCAGCGCGGTGAACCTAAAAACCAGCGCCCTGAACCTGAAGGACTTCATCACCCACGTCTTCCCGAAGAACATCTTCGAAGCCATGGCGGCCAATGAAATCCTGCAGATCCTGGTCTTCGCCGTCTTCTTCGGTCTGGCCCTCGGCCACTTGCACAACCAGACGGCACGCAGCCTGGTGTGCACGATGGAAGAAATCGTCCACGTCATGCTCAAGGTCACCGACTACGTGATGCGCGTTGCCCCGGTTGGCGTCTTCGGTGCCGTCGCCGGCATCATCACGACCCAGGGCCTGGGCATGCTGACCGTTTTCGGCAAGCTGCTGATCAGCTTCTATATCGCGCTCGGCGCCCTCTGGCTGTTCCTGATCACCGCCGGCTACTTCGTGCTCGGCAAGGACGTCTTCCGCCTGCTCAAGCTGGTGCGCGGCCCGATGCTGGTCGGTTTCTCGACGGCAAGCAGCGAATCGGTCTATCCGAAGCTGATGGAACAACTGGAAAAGTTCGGCATCAAGAACCGCGTCACCAGCTTCGTGCTGCCGCTCGGTTACTCCTTCAACCTCGATGGTTCGATGATCTACACCACCTTCGCCGCCTTGTTCGTGGCCCAGGCCTACGGCATCGAACTGAGCCTCGGCACGCAGATCACCATGCTGCTGGTGCTGATGGTCTCCAGCAAGGGCATCGCCGGCGTACCGCGCGCTTCGCTGGTCGTCGTCGCCGCCGTCCTGCCCATGTTCAACCTGCCGGAAGCCGGTCTGCTGCTCGTCCTCGGCATTGACCACTTCCTCGACATGGGCCGCACCGTCACCAACGTGCTGGGCAATGCCATCGCCACCGCCGTCGTCGCCAAGTGGGAAAACGCCATCGACCCGGTGGACGAAACCCTGGCCGAGCGTGACGAAGCGCTGCCGGTTGCCGGCGAAGAAGTTGGCGCCACCGCTTAAACACAACGATCCTTTGGGTCCGGCAGCCCTCGCCGGACTTTTTTCTGACCTGGCGCCTGGTGCGCCGGGTCTTTTTTTGAGCACTCAATGACTATCGACTGGTTCATCCTCGCCCCCGCCGCCTTCTTCGCCGGCATGGTCGACGCCGTGGTCGGCGGCGGCGGTCTCATCCAGATTCCGGTGCTGCTCTCTTCCTTCCCGCAAACCGCGATCCCGACGCTATTCGGCACCAACAAGGTATCAAGCATCGCCGGCACCGGCGCGTCGCTGTGGCGCTACGCCCGCGCCGTGCAGATTCCCTGGCGCCTGGTTCTCCCTGCCACCGCCGCAGCCCTCCTCGGCGCCTGGCTGGGCGCCGCCGTGGTCGCCTGGATTTCACGCGAAGCGATGCGCCCGCTGGTCGTCGTGATGATGCTGACCGTCGCCATCTACACCTTCCTGCGCAAGGACCTCGGCCAGGTCGAAACGCATGCGTCGCGCCCCAGCGATCCCTGGTGGGGCGCCCTGTTCGGGCTGCTGATCGGCTTCTACGACGGCTTCTTCGGACCGGGTACCGGCAGCTTCCTGATCTTCGGTTTCGTCCGCCTGTTCGGCATGGACTTCATTCGTGCCTCGGCCAGCGCCAAGGTCATCAACACCGCCACCAACATCTCGGCGATCGGCTTCTTCGCCAGCCACGGCCCCATCCTCTGGGCGGTCGGCCTGACCATGGCGGTCTGCAACCTGGCCGGCGCCCAGCTCGGCACCCACCTCGCCCTCAAGCACGGCGCCGGCTTCATCCGCAAGGCTTTCCTCGGCGTCGTCGTCGTCCTGATCGGCAAGCAACTGCTGGATATCCTCCACTAGCCGGCCCCTGCCCCTGCCCTGCTAACATAAGCCCGCCATGTCCAGCCGCTACCTGCGCCACCTGCCGATCTTCCTGCTGCTGCTCGCCCTGATGGGGCTGAGCGGTTTCGGGGCGCACCGCATCGCCCAGCAACTGGGGCTCTCCGACCTGCAGGCCACCGGCCTGCACCGGCTGGATTTGTACACCGCCAGCCTGGAGCGCGAGATCGGCAAATACGCCTTCCTGCCCGGCACGCTCGGCCTGGAGCGCGACGTGCTCGATCTGCTCAAGCATCCGGTCGATAGCAAGCTGACGCCACAGGTCAATGCCTACCTCGAACAGCTGAACGAGCGTGCCGGCACGCTCTCGATCTATGTCATCGATACCGCCGGGCGTGTCGTCGCCACCAGCAACTGGCGGCGGGCCGACAGCTTCCTCGGTGAGGACCTGTCCTTCCGCCCCTATTTCCGCGACGCCATCGACAGCGGCAGCGGCCGCTTCTTCGGCATCGGCACGACGCGCGGCGAGCCCGGCTACTACCTGGCCTCGACCCTGGCCGACGACAGCAGGACGCTGGGCGTCGCCGTCATCAAGGTCAGCCTGGAGCAACTGGAAAAATCCTGGAGCACCGTCGAAGCGCCGGCCATGGTCACCGACGAAAACGGCGTGGTCATCCTCGGCTCGGTCGCCGACTGGAAGTTCACCACGCTGCGCCCGCTCGACGAAGCGACGCGGCGCGCCTTCGACCAGACCCAGCAATACAACCGCCGCGCCCTGAAGCCGCTCGGCCTCAGGGAAATCCGCGAACTCGACCATGGCGCCCGCCTGGTCAGCATCAGCAAGACCCTGCCCGAAATCGTCTCGGTCTACCCGGTGGCCGGCCGCTTCCTGGCGCAAGCACGGCCGCTGCCCGGCACGCCGTGGACGCTGACCGTGCTCTCCCATCTCGAACAGGTCGACGAGATCGCCCAGAGCCGGGCGACAGTGGCCGTGGTCGGCGCCGCCTTCCTGTTCATGCTCGGCCTGATGCTCGACGAGCGCCGGCGCCACCTCAAGGACCGGCTGGCCGCCCGCGAAGCCTTGCAGCAGGCGCACGACGAACTCGAACTCAAGGTCGATGAACGCACCGCCGATCTTTCCGCCGCCAACCACCTGCTGCAGGACGAAATCGCCGAACGCATCCGCGCCGAGCGCACGCTGCGCGCCGCCCAGGACGAGCTGGTCCAGGCCGGCAAGCTGGCGGTGATCGGCCAGCTATCGACCGGCATCGCCCACGAACTCAACCAGCCGCTGGCCGCCTTGCGCACGCTGTCCGGCAACGGCGTGCGTTTTCTCGACCGGGGCGATCTCGCCACCACCCGCTCCAATCTCGAACGCATCGCCCAACTGGTCGACCGCATGGGCCGCATCACCGGCCAGCTGCGCGCCTTCGCCCGCAAATCGACCGGCCAGTTGCAGCCGGTTGCGCTCTGCCACGCCCTCGACAATGCGCTGGCCCTGCTCGAACCGCGCTTGAGCCAGGCGAATGCCGAAATCCGCCGTCACTGCCCGCTGCCCGAACCCTTCGCGCTGTGCGATGCCAACCGTCTGGAACAGGTGCTGATCAACCTGATCGGCAATGCCCTCGACGCCATGCACGAGCAGCCGGCACCCTGCATCGAACTGGGCTGCGAGAGCGTCGGCCAGGTCGCCCGCCTGAGCGTGCGCGACCACGGCCCGGGGCTGGATGAGGCGGCGCTCAGCCACCTCTTCGAACCCTTCTTCACCACCAAGGAAGCCGGCGTCGGCCTGGGCCTCGGCCTGACCATCTCGGCCGGCATCGTGCGCGATTTCGGCGGCACGCTCTCCGGCGCCAACCATCCGGAGGGCGGCGCCCTCTTCACGCTGGACATCCCGCTCAGCAACATCCCGCTCAACAACGAGACCAAAGACCATGAGTGAAGCGTTGAAAGTCCTGATCATCGAAGACGACCCGGATGTCGCGCTGGGCTGCGAGCAGGCGCTGCAGCTCGAAGGCATCGCCGCCGAATGCGTCGGCAGTGCCGAACAGGCCCGCCGCCGGCTCGGCCGCGACTTCCCCGGCATCATCGTCAGCGACATCCGCCTGCCCAAGATGGACGGCATGAGCTTCCTGCGCGAAACCCTGGCCATCGACCCGGAACTGCCGGTGGTGCTGATCACCGGCCATGGCGACATCTCGATGGCGGTGCAGGCGATGAAGGATGGCGCCTACGACTTCATCCAGAAGCCCTTCCCGCCGGAATACCTGGTTGAAGTCGTCCGCCGGGCGCTGGAAAAGCGCCGCCTCGTGCTGGAAGTCCGCGAACTGCGCCGCCAGCTCGATCAGCGCGACCAGCTCGAAGGCAAGCTGATCGGCCGCGCCCCGAGCATGCAGAAACTGCGCGACGTGCTCAGCGGCCTGGCCGGCAGCGCCGCCGACGTGCTGATCCACGGCGAAACCGGCACCGGCAAGGAGCTGCTCGCCCGCTGCCTGCACGAAAGCAGCAACCGCCGGCATGGCAACTTCGTCGCGATCAATTGCGGCGGCCTGCCGGAAACCCTGTTCGACAGCGAGATTTTCGGCCACGAGGCAGGTGCCTACACCGGTGCCGCCAAGCGCCGGGTCGGCAAGATCGAGTACGCCAGCGGCGGCACGCTGTTCCTCGACGAAATCGAGAGCATGCCGCTCGCCATGCAGATCAAGCTGCTGCGCGTGCTGCAGGAACGGACGCTGGAACGCCTCGGCTCGAACACGACGATCGCCATCGACTGCCGGGTGATTGCCGCCACCAAGACCGACCTGCTCGAACTGGCCGCCAAGGGCGGCTTCCGCAACGACCTCTATTACCGGCTCAGCGTCGCCACGCTGGCCTTGCCGCCCTTGCGCGAACGACGCGAAGACATCCCGCTGCTCTTCGAACACTTCCTGCTCCAGGCCGCGGCCCGCCACCAGCGGCCGGTCCCCGAAATGAACGCCGGCCGCATCCGGCAACTGGTCGGCTATGCCTGGCCGGGCAATGTCCGCGAACTGCGCAATGTCGCCGACCGCTGCGTCCTCGGCATCGAAAGCGGCTCGCCGCCCTTCGGCCAGCCGACGCCGGACGGCCCGACGCCGCTGTCCGAGACGGTCGAAGCCTTCGAGCGGGCATTGATCGCCGATGCGCTGCGCCGCCACGGCAGTCTTGGGCGCACGGCCGAGGCCCTGGTCATCGCCAAGACGACCCTGCACGACAAGATCCGGAAATACGGGCTCGGCGAAGACGGCAGCAATTAGCCAAAGCGAGCCGAAACGAGCCGGAATTAGCTGCGCTCAGATCAGCCAGGCCTGCACCAGCCAGAGCGCCAGCATGCCGGCGGCAATCGTCGCCAACACGCTTCGGGTCAGGGCCGCTACCCCCAGCGCCACCAGCATCGCCCACCAGCGCGGGTTGCCCGGCAAGGCCGCCAGTTCGACGCCGTTCGGAAATATCTCCGGCGCGATCAAGGCACCGAGTACCGCCGGCGGCACGTAACGCAGGAATAGCGAAAAAGCCGGCCCCGAGGGCAAATATCGACCGCCGGCGATGAAGGAAAGGCGGATCAGGAAAGTCACCAGGCCGCAAGCGGCCATGGTCAGCAACAGGCTCCCGGTGCTCATGCCGGCACCTTGTCGAAACGGCGCAACAGCAAACCGACAGCGACGCCGACCGCAGCCGCCAGCAACAAGCCGAGCTTGTGCGGCAGGCCCAAGGTCAGCAAGGCCGTCGCGGCAGCCGCCAGGGCAGCCCAGGCATCGCTGCGCCGATGCACGCCCAGCACCTGTAGGGTAATTAAGGCCGCTACCACCGAGAAATCGAGCGACCAGCCGGCGGGAATCGCCACCCCGAGCAACACG
>DAIMCQ010000030.1:0-22570 GCA_036726285.1 Azonexus sp. | reverse complement strand
GACGGCACCGCCCAGATCCTGGCCGACATTGCGCAACTTCTTGGTGCCGAAGATGAGCATGACGATAACCAGTACAATCAGCCAGTGCCAAATCGAAAAACTGCCCATGATTTTCTCCTAGATACGTTTGAGCATGGGGCCGACCGGATCCGGGCCACCCACGATGTGCGCGTGCAAATGCGGTACTTCCTGCTGCCCGACGCGACCAGTGTTGATGATGACGCGAAAGCCGTCCGGACTACCTTGAGCTACCGCAATTTCATTGGCTTTGGCCAGAATTTTACCGAGCATTAACGTATCTTCCGCCACAGTCGACGCCAGCGAAGTAATGTGCTTTTTGGGGATCACCAGCACATGCACCGGACGCACCGGATTGATGTCGTTGAAGGCCAGGATATCCTCGTCTTCGTACACCTTGGTGGCCGGAATCTTGCCCTCAACGATTTTGCAAAAGATGCAATCGCTCACTTGTGACCCCGTGCAGCCTTTTCATCGATGCCCGAAATACCTTCGCGGCGACGCATTTCCTGGGAAACATCCTCGATGCTCAAGCCGTAGAAAGCGAGCAGGACCAGAACGTGGTAAATCACGTCGGTCGACTCCCAGACAATATTGAGGCGCTTGCCTTCCTTGCCGGCCATGATCAGTTCGGCACATTCCTCGCCGATTTTCTTCAGGATCGAATCCGGTCCCTCAGAGAACAGCTTGGCGGTATACGACTTTTCCGGGTCGGCATTGCGACGGGAAGCCAGCGTATCGGAGAGACGATGCAGGATGTCATGCGTGCTCATTTTGCGTAGATTTCCTTAGGGGCTTTCAAAAACCATCAGTATTCGACATAACTACCATGCCAAATACAAAGGTAAATTGTTGCAGCTACTCATGTAGCTACACACCATCAACTTATCGAGGCCCATTCTACCTTACTCACCACCCGCCGTCAGCCGGGAAAGCAGGCACTCACCGCCGTTCCAATCTGACAGTTCTCACCGCAACGCGTTCAACACCACCGGGCAGGAATGTGCAGTGACGGCGCGATCAGCGGGAGAAGAAAAGAGACATGACGGTCAGTGCGAACGCGTACTGGCCGTCGGTGCCTCACGTCAAACCCGGGTTGCCCACCGCACAGGTCGACTCCGGTAGAGAGTGTGTCAAAAACACGCCGAGCGGTGTGTGAACAGCCCACCTTCAATGTGTGAAGACCACACCGCCAATTACGGTTAAATACTAAAAATACAGCACAAAACAGCGAAAAACACAGATTAGCCCCCTAACACGGTCCGATGCATCTCCTAACACGCACCAACTAGACCAAATAGCACTTATAACTTATCTTTTTTCGCTCGAAGCCCCGCTAGTAGCGCCCATAAGCGTATCAGAACAAAGCATCGCGGATGCACCAACGGGGATGAAACCACTTATCGCCCCCTGCGATCGCGTCCAATCAACTGGGGGCAACAAACAAAACGTGTAAACATTCCGTTGGCATGCTCCAATCTCCCTTGGTTGGCTAGGTGAGACTCGGCCTACGTGTCGCGAAATTTCGTTACGGAGTATGCCCAAAAGACTAGGCGTTAGAGTCCAGCGGGGGGAGACATCCTTAAAATTCGTATTGGGCGTTTTTTTCCTTGCTCAAGCGGAATGTCGGGAAGAGCAGCAATACGCCATTGGAATACGACAAAAGCCGTGTTACCCCCTGCAAAAATCCAAATGAGCAGATCTCGAAAACAGCCCGCATCAAGCCACTAAGCATAGTGACCTAGCAGAGTTAACAGGATTCTTAGGGATTATCTGAACAAGCCTGAATTTGTTGCTGCCGCACGTTGCAAGTCATTGATTAATAATCTCCCTGGTTTTCAGTGCAGCACTTATTCAGACAATCCTTAGAGCAGTTCATCTCGCATGCTCAATCCATGATTACTTCTCATGCCCGTGTTTATTTTATTCTCGGGAAGCAAGAAAAATAACCTCGTGAATATCAAAGCCAAGAACGGCTGGGGGGCACAAATCTGTAGCTGTCTAACGGTGTTCTTACGCATGGTGACTAATCTGCCGAACAACCTAAAAAGAATCAGTCATGCGCCTCTCTATCGTCAGCAACTCACCCGCTAAAGTTGACATCAATTTGCCTGGCAAGCTTTCTGTTGACAGTTTTGCTCATCGAAACGAACTCAATGTAGGCGCCAGCCAAAAATGATTCAGGCGGCGATCTCACACCTAGCCGAACGACTGAACGAGTTCCTGGCACGCGGCTTGGGGTTGAGCGAAGACATCGTGGTCGTTTCCCATCTTGTCGAGCAGGATGGCAGTGTCGTGCCCGGCGTGACCAACAAGCTAGTACTTTTCCTGACCAATATCGAGAAGGAAGCTGCTGCCGGATTGAGCCCAGCAACGCATTTCGGTGGAATACAGACAGGGCGCCGGGCCCAGCCCGTCAATCTGAATCTTTATCTGATCCTCGCTGCAAATTTTACGGGCAGCAATTATCCCGAGGCACTAAAGATGATTTCAGCTGCCATCCTGTTTTTCCAGAGAAATCCGATATTCGACCGCCAGTCCAGTCCTGGCCTGGATAGACGGATCGAGAAGCTCGTTCTGGACATCGAGAACATGGGGCGGCAGGACCTCTCCAACCTGTGGGGCGGTCTCGGTGCCAAATATCTTCCATCAGTCCTCTACAAGATGCGCATGCTGACCTTCGACGCCCAGGATATTCTGGCTCTGGAGCCGCAGATCAACCGCCCTGAGCTGAACGTGAAAGCCTGAGCATGACAGCCTTTCGACTCTTGTTTTCCCTGCGTTGCACCCACGAGTTTTTCTCTGGCGGGCTGTGCACATCCCTGGATTTTGTGCCGACCGCTTCCTGCAGACGTTTAATAAGCAATGCCGAACTCCTGCTTCGGCAAGACACCGGCCACCTGGCTGTCTATTACGACGCGGACCGGCCTGGCAGGATGCCGAATGAAGCACATTTCGATTTTCGCGCCCTGGCGCGGGATAACGATTTCCAAAACTACACGGAAGGTCTCGCGCCAGAGGCCGGAAAAGCCTTGTATCTCTGCAACAACGGTACTGACGAGCCTCCTCATGGCCGCCTGAGTCGGGAGGACTTTCTCTCCGCTGCCGACCTCTGCCAGCGCGAACTCATACCATCAGAACTACAGGCAGGCCCACCTATCCCGGCATTTCTGGTCCGCATCTCGGCTGGCACCCGACACCTGGAAAATCCCGCCTACTTCATCCCCTTGCGCGCTCGCCGAACCACCTGGCAATACTTCATCTGCGCGCAGGGCGTTGTCGGATCAGACTTGTATGTGGCGACGCAGGGCGAAAGCGAAACCTTTGAATACAGAGGTGAGGTCGACCTGCCGAATGGACGCCAGGCCAGCCATTTTCGTTCAACAGTCCAGTTTCCCCTACTGCACGAGCAGCCAGTTCATTACGCCCTGCGCGAACGTTACAACGGACGCCTGGTAGTCAGGAAACTACCGACTCCCTCGCCAAGCATGCTCACGCGAGAAAACTTTGATGGAGAGGAGGTCCTGACGTCGCAGATGTTCATCAATCTTTAGCCGTATGTTGAGCCGCACGCTTCGCTGGCGCGGATTTGGTTGGAAATCGAAAGGAAAAAGCAATCATGGGGCAAATGAAGACACCAGGTGTGTATATCGTAGAAAAAAGTGCATTCCCGAACTCGGTGGTAGAAGTCGCCACTGCCGTTCCTGCATTCATCGGACATACGCAGAAAGCAGACAACAAAGGCAGTTCGCTGGCCGGCAAGCCGTGGCGCATCACCTCCATGGCGGAATTCGAGAACTATTTTGGCGCCGCCCCCGCTCCGGAGTTCGCGCTCTCCCTGGAGGCGCCGCAAAAAGCTGGAGTTCATCTGAACATCGCCGGCAAGACTTATTACCTCAGCCAGACATCGTCGCCCTACATCCTGCACTCCTGCATGCAGATGTTCTTCCAGAATGGCGGCGGCCCGTGCTACATCGTGTCGATCGGCAACTACGCCGAGGCCATTGAATCGAGCCGTTTCAAACAAGGGATCGAATTGCTGATCAAGGAGCAGGAACCGACCATGGTCCTGGTGCCCGAAGCGATTCAACTGAGCATCGACGACTGTACCGATGTCCAGCAGACTGCGCTCAAGCACTGCGGCCTGACGATGAAGAACCGGGTCGCCATTCTCGACATACACGAGGGCTACAAGGCGCAGCAGGACGGCGATCCCGTTGCCACCTTCCGCGACAAGCTAGGTATCAATTTCCTGAGTTACGGCATGGCCTACTATCCGTGGCTGAACACCAGCATCACGACGGAACGTTCGCTCAGTTTCGATAACTTCCAGCCGGACAGCCTTCCCTTGCTGATCAGCGCGCTCGAAGAGGACCTCGGAGTTGCCAAAGACGACAGTAGCTTGAGCAAACGTCAGATCGAACAAAAAAAAGAGATAAACAAGATCGTCAAGGACAGGGCTGCCGATCCGGAAATCCAGCCGACTGAGATCGCGACCAGCAAAGGCCAGCTCAACCAGGCCCTGGTGGCACTGAGCCCGGCCTATGGCCGGGTGCTGGGCCAGATGGCGCAAACCCTCAACCTGTTGCCGCCGAGCGCGGCGATGGCCGGGATCTACACCATGGTCGACAATACGCGCGGGGTCTGGAAAGCCCCGGCCAATGTCAGCCTAGCTTCGGTGATCTCGCCTGCGGTCAACATTTCGCACGAAGAACAGGAAGACCTCAACGTCACGCCGCAGGGCAAGTCGATCAATGCCATCCGCGCCTTCATCGGCGAAGGCGTTTTGGTCTGGGGCGCCCGCACCCTCGATGGCAACAGCCTCGATTGGCGCTACATCAACGTCCGGCGCACCATGATCATGCTCGAAGAATCAGTCCGCCTGGCCAGCAAGGCCTATGTTTTCGAGCCGAACGTGGCCAATACCTGGGTCACCATGAAAAGCATGATCCGCAACTTCCTGACCGGTATCTGGAAGCGCGGCGGCCTTGCAGGTGCCAGTCCGGACGATGCTTTCGCTGTCTATGTCGGTCTTGGCGAGACCATGACGCCGGAGGACATCCTCGAAGGCATTCTGCGCATCACGGTACTGGTTGCCATCAGCCGGCCAGCGGAATTCATCGAAATCACCTTCCAGCAGCAAATGCAGAAGTCCTGATCAACCATTCTTGAACTGAATCAATAGGAGAAACACATCATGGCAGATGATGGTTCCGCACAATCGCAAACCGTATGGCCTTTGCCGAAGTTTTATTTCGAGGTGAAATGGGACACCAACAAAATGTCGTTCCATGAAGTTTCAGGACTCGATATCCAGTCCGAGGAAATCAAATACCGGCACGGTGACAACCCGGTATTTTCGCCGATCAAGATGCCCGGACTGAAAAAATACGGCAATGTCACCATGAAAAAAGGCGTCTTCAAGGGCGACAACAAGTTCTGGGACTGGCTCAACCAGATCAAGATGAACACCATCAAGCGCGTCCCTGTGACGATCAGTCTGCTCGACGAAGCGGGCAAACCGACCATGGTGTGGACCCTGGCCAACGCTTGGCCGACCAAGATCAGCAGTACCGATTTGAAGTCGGAAGACAATAACGTCGCCATCGAGTCGATCGAGATCGTTCATGAAGGCCTGACGATCAGCAATGGTTAATCCGCTGCCGCCAAGGACGAGGCCGCGAAAATGACAGCCGACGATTACCCGAAGGCTGTCGCGTTCTATTTCAAGGTTGCTATCGCCGACCGCGGTGGCGACTTTGGGGCTTCTTTCCAGGACGTCTCCGGTTTGTCGGTCGAATTGGAGACCGAGACCTATGTCGAAGGCGGGGGAAATGCCTTTGGCTATCGTTTGCCGAAGGGGGTCAAGTACCAGAACCTGGTTCTCTCACGCGGCATCGGGCCTGCCAACTCGCGGCTTATCCGGTGGTGCAAGGCGACCTTGGAGGAGGGCTTGGCGAATGCCATCGAAACCAAGTTATTGAAGGTCTCGCTGCTCGACCCCGATGGGGCGCCCCTCCACGCATGGACATTCTACGGGGCCTATCCGGTCAAATGGCAGGCTGACAGCTTCAATTCGCAGAAAAACGATGTGGCGATCGAAAAAATCGAATTCGCCTTTAGCAGTGTGACACGGGAGATGATCTGAAATGGGTCTGGAAGTCAGGCAGATGATCGTCAAGAGCAGCGTGGTGCATCGCACCACGCTAAATGAACGCCCCGAGCAGATGGTGGAGCAAACCTTGAGTACCGCCGACATGCGCAAGGTCCTGGAAGCTTGCCGCCGAATGCTCCTAGAGATGCAGCACGAAAGACGGGAGCGCTGATATGCCGATCACTTCGAGTGGCCAGATGGTCAAAATGAGCATTGTCCCTTGCGAACGCCGGAATGGCATGATCAAACCGCGCACCCAACCGGTGTTTGAAGCGATGCTCAATCCTTCGACCCTCAAGCACACGCAGAGTATTCGATACGAAGAGTCAAAAGCCTCGGGCAAGTCGGCAAAAAACATCAAGTTCGTATCGGTCGGCAACGACACGATTAGCTTCGCCCTGCTCCTTGATGGCACCGGCATTGCCGCTCCGGCCCAAACCAGTGTCGCAACCCGTGTCGATGACCTGAGGCGGGTCGTGTACCTCTACGAAGGCGCAGAACACCAGCCCAAGGTGGTACGGGTGCTCTGGGGAACACTCATTTTTTTTGGGCGCCTGCAGTCGCTGACGCTCGACTACACCTTGTTCAAGCCCTCGGGCGAACCTTTACGAGTCAAAGCCGACATGAGCTTTATCGGAACGATGAGCGCCAAAGAGGAAGCGCTGGTTGCCAAACGCTCATCGCCTGATCTGACCCACGAAGTGTCATTCAAGGCCGGCGACTCGCTGCCGCTCTTGTGCCAGAAAATTTACGGCGACAGCGCGTATTACACCGCCATCGCCCGCCATAACCGCATCATCAATTTCCGGTCCATTCCGCCCGGTACGACGATCTTTCTTCCGCCGCTCAGGTAAGCCATGGCCATTTCTCCAGATACAGACTGCGATGGGCCAACCAAGCTGGTCATCAAAGCAGTGGGCCAACCCGTGGACGATAGCCTGGAGATCATCTCGATCTCCATCATCAAAGCCGTCAACAAGATACCGCGGGCCGAAATCGTGTTGCGCGACGGTGATATGCCGACCGGTGTTTTCGCGGCCAGCGACAGCGATGCTTTCAAGCCGGGCAACAAAATCGATATTGAAATGGGTTATGGCTCGCAAGCCGAAAAAGTCTTCTCCGGACTGATCATCGGTCAGCGCCTCGGCATCGACCCGGATAGTCTCGGCACGCTCACCGTCGACTGCCGCGATCTGGCTGTCACCATGACCGTCGGCCGCAGGAGCGCCAATTTTGTCGACAGCAAGGACAGTGACATTGCCAGCAAGCTGATCAGTGGCACCGCCGGGCTTAGCGCAGATGTCGAAGACACCGAAACCGAGTGGAAAGAACTGGTCCAGTACTACTGCACCGACTGGGACTTCCTGTTGGCGCGCGCCGAAGCCAATGGCTTCTTGGTCATCGTCGACGATGCCAAGGTCAGCTTCAAGGCGCCGGACATCTCGTCTGAACCGGTCTTGAAGGTCACCTACGGCAACGACTTGATCGAATTCAGCGCCTGCCTGGAAGCCAGGGATCAATTCGCCAATGTTCAGGCAACTGCCTGGGATATCAAGAAACAGGCCATCGTCCAGGTCAAGGCCGCCCCGTTAGCCCTGAACAAGCAGGGCGACCTTGATTCTTCCGCGCTGGCCAAAGCCCTTAACACGGGAACCTTGGATCTGCAAACGCCGACCACGCTCGACAGCGCCACACTAAAAACCTGGGCCAAGGCCCAACAGCTCAAATCCGGCCTCTCCCGCTTGCGTGGCAATATGAAATTCCAGGGCTCGGCCAAGGCGCGCGTCGGTACTTTGATCGAGATTGCCGGCGTCGGCAAGCGCTTTGCCGGCAAGGTCTACGTCAGTGCGGTCAAGCACGAACTGCGTGATGGCGACTGGACGAGTGAAGCGGAATTCGGCCTCTCTCCGACCTGGTATGCGGAAAATGCAGATCTCAGCGCACCACCCGCTTCCGCCCTGCTGCCCGGCATTGCCGGCCTGCATCTGGGCGTCGTCAAGAAGTTGGAAGAAGACCCGGACGGCCAGTACAAGGTACAGGTCTCGATTCCCGTCATGCAGGCGGAAACCGATGGCGTCTGGGCGCGGTTGATGCAATTCCATGCGGGCAGCGGGCAAGGCGCCTTCTTCTATCCGGAAATCGGCGACGAAGTGGTCCTCGGCTACTTCAACAACGACCCTTCCGCCCCCGTGATCTTGGGTAGCCTGTACAGCAGCAAGCGCAAGCCAGCCTATACCCCGGCCGACGCCAACAACAAGAAAGCGATCAGTACGCGCTCCGGCCTGAGCCTGGAATACGACGACGAAAAAAAGATCATCACGCTGGTCACCCCGGGCAAGAACACCATCGTCGTCAGCGATGACGACAAGTCCATCCTGCTGCACGACCAAAACGACAACAAGCTCAAGCTGGGTAGCGATGGCATCAGTCTGGACAGTCCGAAGGACATTCAGCTGACCGCCCAGGGCAAGATTTCCCTGGCGGCAACCGGCAAGGTTGAAATCAAGGCAACCCAGGACGCCACCATGGAAGGCCTCAATGTCAGCCACACCGCCCAGATTGGCTTCTCCGCCAAGGGTAACGCCACCGCCGAGTTGTCAGCTTCGGGCCAGACCACGGTCAAAGGCGCCATGGTGATGATCAACTGAGGACAAGGAAAAGCGCATGCCACCAGCCGCCCGCCTTACCGATATGCACACCTGCCCGATGCAAACTCCCGGACTGCCGCCCGTTCCTCACGTCGGCGGCCCCGTCGTCGGCCCCGGCGTACCGACCGTCCTGATTGGCGGCTTGCCGGCGGCCGTCCTCGGCGACAGCTGCGTTTGTGTCGGCCCTCCCGACAGCATCGTGATGGGCTCGACCACGGTACTGATTAACAATCGGCCGGCGGCCCGCTTGGGCGACCCGACAGCCCACGGCGGGGTCATCGTCATCGGTTGGCCAACCGTCATGATCGGGGACTAGACAACGTGGCGATCAACAACTCATTTCTCGGCTCCGGCTGGCGTTTTCCGCCAGCCTTCGGGGCAAGCAATCGCGAGGCAGGCATCGTTTCCGGCGAAGAAGATATCAGGGAAAGCTTGCACATCCTGTTCTCGACCACGCCTGGCGAAAGGGTCATGCAGCCGATTTATGGCTGTGACCTCCGCTCGCTGAGCTTTTCGGGCATTGATACCAGCACCGTCACCGCCATGCAGGACATCATCCGGCGGGCTGTTCTTTTTTTTGAGCCACGCATCGATCTGGATAACATCGAAGTCGATGATGGCCAGGCCGCCGAAGGCGTCCTTCTGCTGCGTTTGAACTACACGGTCCGGACGACCAACAGCCGCAGCAACATGGTTTATCCGTTCTATTTCCTCGAAGGTACCAATCTGGTCGCCTAGCGGTGAACAGAAACAGGCTATGGCAATGATCATCAGGGACGGGACCAGTCAGGACGAGCGGATGCCGACCGCCTTGGGCCGGGACTACATCCGTCCGGACGAAATGAGTTTGCCTGAACTACTCTTTCTCGGCTCCCGGTTTTCCTCGCTGCTCGCCTATTTTGATGCCAGCGAACATGCGGTCGGCGACTGGCAGCGGCTCTTTGCCAGCGATGCATCGGCCTTGCTGGGGACTATCCTGACTGAAACCTCCCGCCTCGATCACTGGCAACAGGAATTTCGCGGTTTTCTGCTGCAGATGCAGGCATTTTCAATGAACCTGGCAGCCTGCCCGTCGCCCGAAAATGTCCCGCTGTATCGCCTCGACAAACAGATACGGGAGTGGCGTGACAACTGCAGGCGGTGCTCCGACCAGACGGCAGCACGCCTGGGGCAATTGATTGACGGCTTGCTCCACTCTCACCTGACCCCGGCACTTGCAGCCCTTGCCGACTACTTGTCCCGATCAGACGAGCGGCACGGCAAATTTTTGCAGCGTACAGCTCCCCGAGCCGAGCTCTTCCGCGTTCAACTACCGCCGCCCAAAGCAGCCTACCGGGAAGCCGCGCCATTTCTCAACGACATTTTTCTGAGCTACAGCAACACACTGGAGGTCATCCGCAAGTTTGCCGCGGAGCAGTTCCCGCTTTCCCTGCCAACAGGCAAACACGAACCAGCCATCGGTCTCTACCTTGCCTTTGCCGAGCTTTATCTCAAGAGCAAAGGGCGCATTGACGATTTCAGCCAGCGCCAGTTGCGCTTCTACTACGATCAGGTGCTGCGCTTTCGCCCTCAACCGCCCCGGCCGGATTTCGCTTATCTGGTCCTCAAGCCGGATGGCGCCATGGCGGAATCCTTCGTCCGTCAAGAAACCCCGTTCATCGCCTGGGAGGCTCACGATGGCAGCGAACTGCTCTATGGCGCGGAAGACGACCTGTTGGTCACCGATGCCCGTATCGCCGCCCTGCACACCTTGTACTTCGATCACGACCCCTTGCGTTCTCCAGAAAAGGATCTCGGCTATGCCACGTCGGCCAGGCAGGCCAGCATCCCCACCGTCCCAGGCAAACAACATTACGCGATGTTCGGCACAGGCAAGCGAAGAAGCGAGCCGGCGCCAGGCATGGAGGCCCGCCTTGGTTTCGCCATCGCCAGCCCGGTGCTGCTGTTGCGCGAGGGCATCAGGAAAATCAGTATCGACCTGCATTTCCATACAGGTCCTGAAAGCATCGACAAGCTCGTCGAAAAGCTTTGCGCCATCATTCCGACGGCTTCGCCGGAAGGCGCCTTTTTCAAGGCCTTTGCTGGCATCTTCCGGATCCGCCTGACGACGGAAAGAGGCTGGAGTGAACCTGCCGCCTTCATTCCCGCCTGCCATCTCGTCAATAGCGCTGTCGCCAGCGATTGCCTGCGGATAGACATCGAGCTGCCTGAAGACTTTCCTTCCGTCGTCGCTTACGACGCCAGAGTCCACGGCGCAAGCTACGCCACCGACAGCCCGCTCATCGATTTCGTCATTGCTACCGACACCTACCTGTATCCCTATGAGTTCCTTAGCCGACTGGCCCTGCGCGAAATCAACCTGACGGTCAATGTCCAAGGCTGCCGCGAACTGGGTCTTTATAACAACCATGGCGAACTGAGCGCCGCTACCCCATTTACTCCTTTCGGCCCCCTGCCCCAAGCTGGCGCCAGTTTCATCGTCGGCAGTCGCGAGGCCTTTGCCAAGCAACTGAACGCACTTGAGTTGCGCGTGACCTGGGACGGCCTGCCTCCAGGCGGATTGGAGGAGCACTATCAAAGCTACCCCGGCAAGCTCGGCCCTGCCTCCTTCCGGTGCACGCTGGGCGCCTTGAATGACCGTGCCTGGCAACCGGAGAAAGCGGCCGAACGCATCATTCTCCCCCTCTTCGGTGACGATCAGAAATCGACGTGCTACGACTGCACGCGGCTGTTGCCTCATTTGCGCGCAACCAGTCGGGATGATGCCAATGCTTACGGCCCGCACGCCAGGGGAGGATATATTCGCCTGACACTGAGTGATCCTCCGACAGCCTTTGGTCACGCTGCCTATCCGAAACTGCTGGCCGAAGCGATGACGCGCAATGCCCAACAGGAGTCCCTGGGGCCACTCCGCCGTCTGCTCGGTGGCAAGCGCCGGCAGTTGCTACCCGAACCGCCCTATACCCCGCGGATCAGTGCCATTTCCCTCAACTACACCGCGCAAGCCCGGATTTCTCCACACTTGGCGAAGCTGGATGCGGCAAGCGGCAGCTTTCACCACCTCCACCCCTTTGGTCAGGAGAAGCGGTCTCTTCGCAGCCACGGCGAAACCCGACTGATTCCAGCCAGCCCGCAGGATGCCAACCTGTTCATCGGAATTGCGGCAAGTCAGCTGGGCGGTCCGCTCAGCCTGTATTTCCATTTGCGCAACGATTCGGAAATGGATATGGACATGGCGCTGCCGCAGTTCACCTGGAGCTACCTGAATGGCAACACCTGGCAAACTCTGGAAGAATTTCGCATTCTCTCCGATAGCACGCGCGGTTTTCTCGTCTCCGGCATCGTCCGGCTGGAATTGCCATCCGGCATGCCCCGCGGCGGCAGTGTCATGCCCGGCGATCTGTACTGGCTGCGTCTTTCTGCCAACGGCCCGGCCCATGCCTTATGCAGCCTCTATGCGGTGCACACCCATGGTCTTCGGGTACGGCGCGTCATCGGCGATCTCCCGCTCGGTCCCGACATCCTGCCGGCCGGCAGTATCAAGAAAGCCAGGAGCGCCCTGCCCGGCATCGGCGAGATCAGCCAGCCCGGCGACTCCTTCGGTGGGCAAGTTCAGGAAAGCACCGAGGCGATGACCGTGCGTGCCAGTGAACGCCTGCGTCACCGGCAACGCGCGGTGACCCCGTGGGATTACGAACACCTCGTCCTGCAGCGGTTTCCCCATCTGCACAAGGTCAAATGCTTTGCCAACACTCGTTTTACCCGGCAAGCAGCCGGCTGGTACCAGCCGGGAAACCTGCTTGTCGTTGTCGTGCCCCGCTTGCAGGATGCCCGCGACAGCAGCGAGCGTTTCAAGGAGAACGTGCTCATCCTCCGCGAGATCAAGGACTTCCTCGAAGGCCTGGCCTCGCCATTTGCCCGCATCGATGTACGAAACCCGGTATTCGAACGCATCCAGATTCGCTGCGCCGCAAAATTCAAGGGACTCGGCAACGGCGGATTGCTCATCAAGCAACTGAATCGCGACATTTGCGGCTTCATTTCCCCTTGGGAAAAAATCGGCAACAGCGCCAATTTCGGCTGGTCGTTGCGGGCCCAGGAAGTTCAGGGCTATCTCCAGAACTTGCCCTATATCGAGTCGATCCGGGGGCTATCGCTACTGCGCGTCGTCGACAACGGTGACGACAAACACGTACTGAACGACACGGCACAAGCGGGATGTGCAGGTTTGGCCGAGCTCGCCCCGACCTATCCGTGGAGCCTGGCCACCCCCTTCCGCCACCACCTCATCGAGACAGAAAGCACGCTCTCAAGCGCCGCCGACGGTCCGTGGCCAACGGGCATCTCCAGGCTGCAGGTCGGGACCACCTTCATCGTATCTGGCAAACAAAATGGCGAAAAAAAATAGAAACTCCCTGAAGAATGCGTTTCGGGAAGGGGCGCAACCGTCGGCAGAATCCTTCGGCGATCTGATCGACTCGGTACTCAAC
Organism: Azonexus sp.; assembly: GCA_036726285.1. Classification (GTDB taxonomy): domain Bacteria; phylum Pseudomonadota; class Gammaproteobacteria; order Burkholderiales; family Rhodocyclaceae; genus Azonexus. The sequence goes on along the minus strand of DAIMCQ010000030.1, from coordinate 9,260 downwards.
GTGGTCGATGAAGGTTTCGAGAAAACCGATGTCGATGGCTTCAAGATCACTCAACTGGGCGGCAAGGGCAAGCTGATCAGCTTTTACGAGAACCTTTCGGTGCATCAGCCCGCCTGGTCGATGAGCTTGGGGCGGGAGAACCGGCAATTGATCGTCGGCGCCGAAAACGGTGAGCCAGCCCTGACGCTGCTCGCTGGCAGCAGCGAAAAACCCGTGTCCCCCAGGGTCGGCATCAACAACGACAAACCGGCACACGAACTCGATGTCAATGGCACCATCGCCGCCCGCGGGCGGATCGGCAGCGACAAGGGACAGGTCAAGGCTGACGGCCTCTGGCACGACATTACGCCCGCCCTCGACGGTTGCCGCGCTTTCGAGATCATGGCCGGCGTCGGCGACAAGGAAAGCGGCCGCTATGCTCTGGTCAACGCCGTCGCCATCAACGCGTTCAACCGCAACGGCAAGATCAACAGCCAGCAATCACACTTCGGCTCGCGCTGCGACAAGATCGAGTTGCGCTGGGTGGGCCAAACCCATGCCTATACCCTGCAGATCCGTACTCGCTGCGCCTATAGCGAACATGTCGCGATCCAGTATTTCCTGACAGAACTGTGGTTCGACCCTTTCATGCAGGCGAGCGCCCCCCGTCAGTCAGGTGGCTTGCCTGGCGGCGGAAACTGATGTCCGCTCCCCGTGCTCGTTCCCCTCACCCTGCTCGCCCATGAATTCCTTGGACAGTCCTGCACTCGACAAACTCTCCCCCGATCCTGATGGGCTGGATTTTGCCGGCCTGCGCCAGGCTGGTATAGAACGCCTGCAGCAACTGTGCGGCGAAGTGTGGAGCGATTACAACCTGCACGATCCGGGCATCACCCTGCTCGAACAACTGTGCTACGGCCTGAGTGACCTGACTTACCGGAGCAGCTTCGCTGCCGAAGATTACCTGTTCGGCGACAACCGGCAGGTCGACGGCCCCCGGCATGCCCTGTTGCCGCCGGAAGAAGTGCTGTCCAGCGCGCCGCTGACCTCGCTCGACTACCAGAAACTGTTGGCCGACGCGCTACCAGGCATCCGCAACGTCTGGGTTACGCCGGCCACTGGCGATGCCTTGCCCGGTCTGCTTGACATTCATCTGCAACTGGCTGACACCATGGCAGACAGCCACGAGCAGCAGGCCGAACTCCTGCGCAAGGCAGCCGAGCTCTACCACCGTTTCCGCAATCTCGGCGAAGACCTGGGCGAAATCGATGTGGTCGGTCATGTCGCCTACCATCTGTCCGGTGAAGTCGAGATCGACAACAGCCGGCAACCGGCAGAAATCCTCGCCGACATCTACTTCGCCTGCGCCATGGCGATCTCGCCTCCCATTCCCCAGCGCCCCTATCAGGATCTGGCGGCGGGCGAACTGGACGGCCTGTTCGAGGGCCCGCTGACCGAGCATGGATATATCGATAGCGACAATCTCAGTCACTGGACCGGCACCAGCCTGTCCGAACTGGTCCAGAAAGTCAGCCAGGTCGATGGCGTCTGCCGTATCGCCGGCCTTAGCCTGCTTGACGACGACGGCCACGCGCACGCCGCCGCCATTGGCGACCAAGCAGCGAAACGGGTTCCCCGGCTGATCGTCCCCCGCCAGATCAGCGAACAGCAAATCAGGCTGCGCAAAAGCGGTCAAGATCGGGAAATCGCCGTCGCCGACTTTCTCGACCGCCTCGATCGTCTCAATTTTGCCGCCGAAACCCGCCACCGCGACCGCGCCGCGACCGAACGGGTAGCCCCCTTGCCGACTGGCGCAGCGGCCGACTTCGGCCAATACACATCGGTACAACATGATCTACCGGCAATCTATGGCATCGGCCGCTATGGCCTGCCAGCCTCGGCGACGCCATCCAGGCGGGCGCAAGCTCGACAACTGCAAGCTTATCTACTGTTGTTTGAGCAACTGATGGTCAACTTCCAGCAGGGCCTGCAAGCCCTGCCCGAACTTTTTTCACTCGACGAGACGGTCGACCGCAGTTATTTCCACCGAATACTCGACGAACGCGACCTACCCGGCATCGAACGTCTTTATCTTGGCGGCACGGCCAGTGCCGACAACAGCCTGCGCCAAATACTGGCGCAACTCGACGATTTCAGCGAGCGCCGCTCGCGCGTCCTCGATTTCCTGCTCGCCCTGCACGGCGAAAGTTTCGATCAGAACGTCCTGCGCAACTTCATCCCCGGTCATCGGCAACATCTCGATAACAAGCTGCTGCGCACCAAGATTGCCTTCCTGCGCCATGCTCCCCGCCTGAATAGCCGCCGCATGACGGCCTTCAACTACCGCCAGCCCCTCGCCCTGGACAACATTCCGGCCCTGGCGGAAAAACTGGGGTTGTTGCTTGGTTTGCCCATGCACCCTGGGCAGTCGATGACCGCCGCCCTGCTCTCCCGAAAAATACGCCACCTAAGTGACGCCGAATTTCTCCGGGAAAGCGGTCGGCCATGCCTGAACACACTTGATGACGCTGAAGAGGTCTTTCCTTTCGCGGAAAGCGCGACACCAAGTGACGAAAGCATTCTCAAGCTGCACCTGCTCTGTCCGGCATTGTTGAACTGGGGCAACGACCTGGGACGCTACCGAATAGCCAGCGAAAAGCCCGGAGATTCGTCCTGCGCGCTATATTTTGCGATGGGTGACGAAACCGGCTACTGCCGGCTTTCGCAACATCCTGACAAACGGGCGGCGCTCGCCGAAGCCAATCGCCTGAGCCGGACGCTGGGTATGCTGAGCAGCCAGAGCCTCGGCTTCCACCTGCTCGAACACCTCCTGCTACGTCCTCTCGGAGCGCCGACGCCAGTCGACGACTACGCCTTCTACGCTTTCCGGATCAGTGCGGTTTTCCCCACTTGGTCACCCCGCCTGTGCAATCCGGAATTTCAGAAACAGCTTGAACAAACACTGGCCCGTTGCAGCCCGGCCCATCTCTCGGTCGAGGTCGTCTGGCTCGACTTCCCGTCGATGACCATCTTCGAGCAGCTCTATCGGCAATGGCTACGACAAAAAGCCAGCTCGACCGCCGATCCGCAAAGTCTCGACCGTCTGTCCCGCCAACTCCGCCACTTCCTCGAAGAACAAGAGGAGAAAACGGTTCGGCGTACGAGTTGGCTCTAGGAAACCGAGCATGGGCAAGCGGCATCTGATCGACGAACTGCATTTTGCAACCGAGCTTGACCAGGCGGCTACGGCACAGGCCCCTTGGTCGGACTGGCCGGATTTCTGCCGCAATCGGCTGCTCGGCGTCATCGACAAGGTATTCGATGAATTCAGCCCGCACGGCGCGACGACCCTTCGGCTGGATACCCTGGAAGTCGACCTCGGCCCCCTGTCGAGCACACTGTCGGCTGAGGAACTGGAAAAGCACCTCGAACGGATCTTGCGGGAGAGCCTGCGCGACAGCCTGCGTAACGAGGGGCAAGGCGCCGTCACGGCTGAAGAACAGTCCGTGCCGGGAGAGCGGAGCGAACAGGCAACGCTCGAATTCTATCTACAACACGGCTTGCCGCCCTGGCACGCCGACAGCACCGCCCCTTACCCATTCCAGGCAACACTGCTCGAGCAAGCAAAACACAACGGTCAACGCCTCAAAACTATTCTTTGTTCATCGGGTCTGGCGCTCGAACGCTGCATCCGGCAATCGACCGATGCGACATTGAGCGAACTGCTCGCCCTGCTGGCGCCCGATGCGACCTCTTCCGTCGCCACCACCTTGCCCTCCCCTGCCGATCAGGCCGAGGCCTGGGAAAGCCGCTACCACACCTGGGAAAGGTCCTTTCAACAAGCCTTCGCCAAAGGCAGTATCGAAACGCCTGCCAGGCAAACTGCGCCCGCCAGCGCAGCAGCAAGGCCCTCCTCGAACAATCCTCCGGACGACGCCCGGCGAGCGGACGACGACACAGACGTCCAATCCCATCGCCAAAACACCGAAGCCGCCTCGACTGCATCGACGCTTCCCCCTGTTGAGCAGCCAATCCGACAAGCATCGACAAGCCATCCCGCCGAAACAAGCATGCATCCCCCCCGCCCGCATCCCGCAAGCTCGACTTGGGCCGTCGGCACATCGGCGGAAAGAGCCGAAAACAGACTCCCCCCCGCAGCCCAAAGCGGCATTACCACGAAAGCCGCCCAAGCGATTGCAGGGCAAGCACAGACGGCGTCAGCATCAGCTGGTACGGCCCCCATCATCGGTCCGGCTGCGCGCCAAGTTGCCAAACCCGACCTAACAAAAACGGCCACTCCGGCCGGGAGCCACCTCCCATCAAGCATCGGCGCCGCCGCCAACGGCAGGCCAACACCCAAAATGGCAATCCCCGGCCAGGACTCCGCCGATCAATCAAGAAAGGCGACTGCACCAGCGCATACGACGCAAGTCGCCACCCCGGCGACGTTACGCCAGGCCGCCAATGCCGGCGCAACGGAAATAGCCAAGCTTGCCGGCCGTCGCGGCACAGCAAGTACCAGCACCAACGCCGACAGCACACCAACGCCGGAGGCCACCATTCCCGATCAAGCTCCGACCGACCAATCGAGAACCGTTTCCGCTCCGGCGAACACGATACAAGGCGCCAGCCCGGCGGCTCGGCTCCAAGTTGCCGCCCCCAGCCTAAGGAAGACGGCCAACCCAACCGGGAGCCTCGCCCCATCGAATCTCCGCGCCGCCTTCGACAGTGCACTAACGCAAGACGCGTCAATCCCCGGCCAAACCGCTGCCAACCAATCAAGAAAGGCCGGCGTGCCAGCGGATACGACACAAAGCGCCAAGCCGACAACGCTGCATCGAGTTGCCGATGCCGGCATTATGGAAATCGCCAACCCAGCCGAAAACCTCTGTACCTCAAGCGCCAGCGCTACCGCCGGCAGCACGTCCAAGCAGGGAACGGCCATCCTCGGCCAAGCATTAGCCCGACCATCACTGACCGCTTCTGCGCCTACCGATATGGCACAAGGCACCAAGCCGGCGCCTCGGCGCACCGGCAGCCTTAGCACCTCAAGCATCGGCACTGTTCTCAACAGCCCGCCCCTGCCTGAAACGGCAATCCCCGACCCAACGCCTGCCAAGCAATCGAGGAAGGTGGCCGAGCCAGCAGATACGATGCACACCGTCAATCCGGCAACGCTTCATCAAGCTGCCGATGCCGGCATCGCGGATGTAGCCAGTCCAACCAGAAGCCCAGGTACATCACCCACCCACACCAACGCCGATAGCGCCTCCATACTGAAAGCCGCTATCCCCGGCGCAATTTCTACCAACCAATCAAGCAAGGCAGCCACGTCAGCGGATATGCAGCAAGGCAACAGACCGCTGGCCCAGCATCAGGTCGCCGAACCCAGCCTTGCGGAAATCGCCGCCAGCACCAGAAGTCTTTCCCCATCAAGCTCCGCTGCCGCCTTCGACAGGGAGCCAAGGCCGGCAATAACCATCCCCGGCCAAACCTCGGCTGGCCAATCAAGTAACGAGGCCGCGCCAGCGGATACGATCCAAGCCGCCAATCCGGCAAGGCTGCGCCCGATAGCTGATGCCGGTGTTACGGAAACAGCCATCCCCAACGAACGCCCCGCTACATCAGCCATTGACAGCGCCCCCGCACCGGAAACTGCTATCCCCAACCAAGCGTCCAGAGAGCTATCACGTACCGCTTCCGCACCGGCGAAGCAGATGCAAGATACCCGCCAGGAGAACCTGCTCCAGGTTGCCGAAAGCAAGCAGACGGAAACGGTCATTCCCGACAGAAGCCCAGCCCCATCGTGTACTGGCAGCGTCGCCAACCGTTCGCCCATGCCCGAAACAGCGATCTCCGCTCATGTTTCCACCGGCCAAATACCGCCGGCATCAGCATTAGGAGATGCGACACCAGGCACCGCGCCGGTAGTTTCACACCAAGCAGCCGACATCGGCGTTACAGGAACAAGCGGCCCCGACGCATCAGCTGACAGCGCGCCCTCGCCAAAAACAGCCATTTTCGGCCAGGCTTCCGCCGGTCCCTCGCTGGCAGCATCCGCAAGCACCGAGGCGATGCGCCACGCTGCGAAAACCGGCCTTACTGAACCCACCATTCCGACCGGCTGCCTTGCTCCATCGGGCAGCGCGACGTTCACCAATAGCGTACTCGAATCGGCAAAGGCAATACCGGATCAAGCTATTGCCGGGCAAGCACGGCGGGTGTCCGTGCCAGAAAGTGCTCCGCCAACCGCCATCCCGAGTGCGCTGCTGCAAGCAGCAGAAACCAGCTCAACGGAAACATTCAGCCCGTTGATGCCCCTCGGCAGGTCAAGCGACGGCACCACCGCCGACCGCCTGGCTGCCCATGAAAACCCTATCACCAGTCAGTTACCGATACCTTCGACACCAGCCGGCCCGGCGCGACGCAGCGGACCAACTACCGCCGTCGCTCGCCCGGCCGGGACGAGGCTGCCCGGCGACGCCCCTCATACCTCAAGCAGCGAACTACCCGTGCGCAGGACAATCTCGCCAGAACCGCCCATTCCCGATCAGACGGCCGGCTTGACGCCACCGAGCACGCTGCCAGTACCTCGCGCTGACGCCTGCGGCCAGCCCGATAGCGGTGATGGCACGGCAGAACCACCCCGGGAAGAAGAGGATAATGCACCGTCGACGGTGCCTGGTATGCCCCCGACTAGCCACGCCCGGCCGATAGCGTCCGATTTGTCCGGCATGCCCGAAGCGGCCGAACAGTCGACAACCTATTGGCGTAGCCAGGTGCTGGCCCGCGTCCACGGCGAGTTTGCCAGGGCCATCGAACGCCATGCCGGGCAGGCGGCGAACCCGGCACGCTACTATCGCCGCCTGCTCACCGCCCTGACGGCGGATGCGCCGATTGACCTGGCCGCCTTCGCCGCACAAAGCGACGATCCTGGCGATAAACACGGCACGCCAGCAAGTGGGACAACCGCCGGCAAGAAGACCATGGCCAACGATGCGCCCGAGGCCCAGGCAGAACCACTCGCCCCTTCCCGGCTCACCGCAGACTGGATAGAACCCCTCCTGGCCAGCGGTTCCAGCGCCCTCGGTCTGGTCGTGCAGCCCTTGCTGGCCGACCCAGGCAAGCTGTCCGGCCTGCTGGAAATCTGGCCCGACGAGTTGTTCGGGCGTGTTTTCGCCCAGTTGCGCACCCCGGATTTCGACCGCCTGCTGCCTTACGCCGAGGCAATGAGCGAGGCTTGCCCTTCGATAACCGGCGATCACAAACGCCGGCTCAAGTGGCAAGCCCTGGTCGATGCCCTGTTCCCGCACCCACGCTATGGCGCCACTGCCGATTTCGTCGTCGCCTATGCCGAGCGTCTCGCCGCTGCTTCCACTGAGGGGGAGAACTTCCGCACCGCCCTGTGCGCCAATCTGACCGGAAATCCAGACCGGCAGCGGGTCGAGCAATACCTGCGCTACTGGCTGCTCGGCAGCCGTGCGCCGCTGCTGCCGGCAGGTCCGACGGAGATCAATCCGGCAGCCATTGTGCCGGGCAGCGGCCTCGTCATCGGCAATGCCGGGCAAGTGCTGGCCGCTCCCTATCTGCCGCGCCTTTTCGACATGCTCGGCCTGCTCGACAAGGGCCGCTTCGCCGGCCCAGCCGAGGCGCGGCGGGCTTGTCACCTGCTGCAATTCATGGTCGATCCGCAAAGCGAAGCAGCCGAACACCAACTGCTCCTCAACAAGCTGCTTTGCGGCCTTGATATGCGCCAACCGCTCGATGCCGGCATCGCGGTCAGTGATTCGGAAAAGGCACTGATCGAAGGTCTGCTGCAAGGCATCATCAGCAACTGGGGCGCCCTCGGCAGTACCTCCATCGCCGGCCTGCGCGAAGCCTTTTTGCAGCGCCCCGGCGCCCTCGCCTACCGTGATGAAGCCTGGCAGCTCAAGGTCGAAAAGAAAACCCTCGACATTCTCATGGAGCGCCTGCCCTGGAGCTTCTCGATCATCCGCCATAGCTGGATGAAGCAAGCTGTGATGGTCGAATGGCTATGAGCGACAACGGAAAAGACATGGATTCCAACATTACCCTCAATGCCGATTTCCTCGAACAGGAACTGGCCTGGTTCGCCCAGATACTCGAGGCCCGCCTGAGCAGCCATTTCGAGGCCCGCACCTGGCAGCTCGAACAACTGCCGCCGCCTGATGCCAGTGGTGCACCCGGAGCCTATGCCGAACTGATCCGCAGTTGCGCGATGAGCGTCGAGGAACGCCTGGTGCTGCTGCTCGCCCTCATCCCGCACATCCAGCCGCAGGCACTTGACGCTCTATTTACCCGCAACAAGACGGTCGACCGCCCCTTTGCCGAATTCGGCGGCTGGCCCGGCAAGACCCACGGCGGCTTCTTGCCGACCTGTGAAACCGCCGTCTTCATCGGCGCCGGCAGCGATCTGGCCCGCCGCTTCGCGATGATCCGGCTATTCGAGAACGACCACTACTTCGCCCGCCGCAGCATCCTCCGCCTGGAATACGGCGAACGGGCCGAAACCCTGTTCAGCGCCGCGCTGACGCTGACCGGCGAATACCTCCACATGCTCACGATCGGCGCCCGCCACAAGCCCGATTTCAGCGCCAGCTTCCCGGCCAAGCGCATCACCTCGCCGCTCGGTTGGCAGGACCTCGTGCTGGCCCCGGAAGTGCTCGATCAAATCGGTAATATCCAGACTTGGCTGCAAGACGGCCCGGCCATCATGCGCGGCTGGGGCCTGGAAAAATCCGTCAAACCCGGCTACCGGGCACTTTTCTACGGCCCGCCGGGCACCGGCAAGACGCTCACCGCGACGCTGATCGGCGCCAGTGCCGGCGTTGACGTCTATCGCATCGACCTGTCGATGATCGTCTCCAAATATATCGGCGAAACCGAAAAGAACCTCGCCGGCATTTTCGACCAGGCCGCCAACAAGAACTGGGTGCTCTTTTTCGACGAGGCGGACGCCCTGTTCGGCAAGCGTACCCAGACCAGCAATTCGAACGACCGCCACGCCAACCAGGAAGTCGCCTACCTGCTGCAACGCATCGAGGACTTCCCCGGCACCATCATTCTCGCCACCAACCTACGCGCCAACATCGACGAAGCCTTTGCCCGGCGTTTCCAGTCGGCCATCTATTTCCCGCTGCCCGACGCCGAGCAACGGCTGCGGCTCTGGCGCGGCATGCTCGACAACCCGCAACGCCTGGCCGATGACCTCGACCTCGGCCGCCTGGCCGAAGAATACCCGCTGGCCGGCGGCGCCATTG
>DAIMCQ010000029.1:0-22765 GCA_036726285.1 Azonexus sp. | reverse complement strand
CGTTATTCAACAGCCCGGAAAAATTCACCCTGACCAATACGTCAGTCACACCAGAAGTTGCAGCAAGTCTTTTTCGAATATTTTCCGGATCGGAAAGCAGATATTTCTCAGGAAAACGTGATCCATACGTGAAATATCCCTTCTTGACGACTTGCAAATGCCCGGATTGCGAGTGAATCAATGCCTCACCAAGCTGAACGAATATGTCCTGAATGAACCCACCGCTCAAAATAAGCCCGACGACCCCAAAAACAATCGCAGCCAGAGTCATCGCGGTCCTCACCCGTTGGCGGAACACATTGCGCACGGCCAGCCTCAATGTTGCACTCATCGGCTATGCCTCAACGCATCAACAATTTGCATACGAGAGGCTTTCCAGGCCGGATAAAAACTGGCGCACAAGGCTGTTGTCACAGCCAGAATAAAAGCTTCGAACACCATGTCCCATGTAATCGATATCTCTGCGGTATATCCAAAGGCCATTCCCGGGGGAGGTGGCATTGGAATTCCAATCGCAGAGATCGCCAGCCCCGCTAACCAGCCTAGGACGACACCGCATCCTCCACCAAATACCCCCAAGAACCCGCCTTCCAGAAGGAATAGTGACAGCACCCCCCTTCGCGTCTGACCAACCGCCATCATCGTTCCAATTTCTGCGACGCGCTCCATGACACTCATCATCAACGAATTAGCAATACTCAACATGATGATCAACGCGATGATCAAACGTACCACGTCGACTTGCCGCCCAAATAGCTCTGCTGTCTTGTTATAAAAATCAGCTAGCTTGAACCACGGTACGATTTCCTGTGCGGTAGATCCATAAATCGCATCCAAACGCTTTACGACATCTGTTGTTTGCTCGGTGCGATCAAGGAGAACAGCATATGAATGAACTCCAGAAGCACGAAGCAATTGACGCACCAATTCAATCGGCACCCTTAGCGCAGAATCGTCATATGCCTTTGTCACGGTCGCAAACAAACCAAGAACGCTTACTTCAACAGCATTGACACGACCATCCACCGTATTGGCCATCAAGACGAGGCTGTCACCGGGAACAACACCTAGATTGGCGGCCAACCCCTGGCCGACAACAATTCCCTTGGGACTCCCCGGATGCATATCCATCCCGGCCGTAATGGTGACTGACCGACTGATCTCCTTCTCAAGCACAGGATCCACGCCTTCGCCGATGAAAGACAGAGTCGACTCGCCATGACTAACCAAGCCATTGAATGACAAGCGCGGCGCCATGACTTTAACGCCAGGAAGCTGCAATATACGATCGGCGTCCCCATCATCCAAGGTGAACAGAAATGCGGCGGGATCTGACTGCCCGGCATCCAGATAGCCTTTCTTGAATATCCGAATATGGCCAAGCTGCGAATGGATCGTGGACTCTCGTCCATAGCCAAGATTCCACTCAATAAACCCCCCCGCGAGCAGCAAAGAAGCAATGCCAATACAAATTGACAGTATGGCAATCACAGAGCGCCTTCGGTGACGAATGACATTGCGTAGCGCTAACGAAATATTGGACGAGGTCATAGCGCTAGCTTAGAGCAAGGCGAGCAGTTTCGGAAGAATTCGGTATTGAAACTCGCACACTCAATATGCCGAATAAAAGATGTCGACATTTCTTACACAGCAAATACAGCAAGCACAATTCATCGCCATAACCAATTGAATAAATTAACAAAAAATAACTGGCACGGTAATCGCTTAACATGATGCGTCGCAAGCACCCCAGCTTCATGCCACCGGTGAGGATGCGACAGAGAATCAAGCCGCATCCTTAACTTCACGACCCAATTCAGGAGCTCCAACAATGTCCATCATCAAAAAAACGGTTATCGGTACCGCGCTGGGTTTTGCAGCGCTCGGGTCCGCACCGGCCTTCGCTTCCGCCGCTTTCACGATCAATGGCGGCTACGGTGATTCCGCAGCATTCAACGTTTTGTCTTCAAACGTAAATGCCACATCGATTTACACCACAACCAACGGCAACCCCGTTGCAAACTTCGACGCACTAATCGGTCAAACTGTAAACGTAACCGACACGTCCTCAGGTGGCCAAGTCAATGCTTTCTTGAACGGCACGATCCCCCTGCTCAACAGCCAATTGGCCGGCTTTAACAATGCATACAGCCTTCAGTTTTCCTACGTTCTAAGCGGCACCGCCCAAGTTATCGATGGCGGTGGCGTACCCGGTGCTGCTGATGGCACCCTGGATGCCAATAACAACGGCTTGATCGATTCCTCCGTGTACTTCGATACGAGTGCGCTCAGGCTCCGTGGTGGCGATGCAATTTTGCCGAACTACACCACAGGTAAAATTGTTATCACATACTTGAACGGGGTCCTCGGTTTGGGTGGCTCGCAAAAAGTTCTGGAGCTCAATCTCAAATCGGCAACCCCCGATGGCACCAACGTTGTACTGCTCGCCGATGTCGACTACAGCTGGTATACGCCGAGTTCCTCGACGCTGGTTGAAAATTTCTTTAATTTTGTCACCCCGATTAATGGCCTTACAAACTGGTACAGTTTGTGGGCCTCAGGAACGACATCCAACCCGATTGAATTGGTCACCCGTAGCGATTTCAACATCGACCCCAACGCCGTACCGACCGCAAACGGTGCAAGCAATGAGTTTAGTCGGACAACCAATCTTAATATCACGACTACCGTCGAAATCCCTGAACCGGCCACACTCGCGTTGCTCGGCCTTGGTTTGCTGGGCTTGGGCATGTCTCGCCGTAAAACCCAAAAGACTGCAGACTAAGAACCGCAAGGCGGTTGGTTGCACAGAAGAGCGCCTTCGGGCGCTCTTTTCGTTCGTACAATTTCCTTTTTCCCACCCATCAATGCCACTCATGCAGATCATATAAAATGACGAATCCCTTTGATTATGAACTGGCTTTTTCAAGAAATATCGGCTGGATAACCCCAGAAGAGCAAGCCACCTTGCGTACCAAACGGGTTGCAATTGCAGGCCTAGGCGGTGTCGGTGGAGCTCACCTCGTAACGCTATCCAGACTGGGCATCAGTAAATTTAACATTGCCGACTTTGACCGATTTGAACTCCAAAATTTCAACCGCCAAGCAGGCGCAACAATTTCGTCGATTGGCCGTGAAAAAGTCAAAGTCTTGACCGAGATGGCTCAAGAAATTAATCCCGAATCGGAAATATCAAGTTTTCCAGAGGGGGTCAGCTCAGACAACATCGGGAAATTTCTTGAAGACGTCGATATTTACGTCGACAGCATCGACTTTTTTGCACTAGAAACCCGGCGCCAACTGTTTGCAGAATGCGCAAAGCGCGGCATCCCTGCGGTAACGGCTGCGCCACTCGGAATGGGGGTTGGGTTTCTCTATTTCGAACCAGGGAAAATGACATTTGAAGAGTACTTTCGCCTTGACGGTCACGAACGCGAAGAGCAGCTCATTCGGTTCCTGGCTGGCCTAGCCCCTCGTGTATTGCAACGAACCTATCTGGCAGTACCTGATGCCGTAGACTTCTTTGCAGAACGTGGCCCATCTACCGTCATGGCTTGCGATATGTGCGCGGGCATCACCGGGACGGAAGTGCTAAAAATACTATTAGGGAGAGGACGTACGCGTGCCGCCCCCGAAGGAATGCAATTCGACGCCTATCGGCAAAAACTAATATTCACTTGGCGCCCATTTGGAAACGCCAATCCACTGCAGCAATTGATGCTTTGGTTAATCAAGCAACAACTGAAATCGCAGAACGTGAAAAAGTCGACATAGGGCGGATTTTTTAATCGTTCAGAAAGACTGATATCCGCTATGATTGCCTATATCTTTGTGGCATTTTGCAAATACCAAGAGGGTCAAATGTTAAAAAAATCCGGTAATTTATTTTCAAAAGCCCGAGTCATTGCTGCCGGTCTGCTGATCAGCTCATTCTTGCTCGGCTGTGCGACACATCCGCCAGCCCCTACTTCCGCTGCGTCAGCCGAATATAGCTACAAAATTGGACCGGGAGACAATTTGAATATCGTTGTCTGGCGGAATCCCGAACTGTCCATGAACGTACCTGTGCGGCCGGATGGAAAAATTTCTGCACCGCTGATTGATGACTTGGCGGCGATGGGCAAGGACCCCAGTACGCTGGCACGAGACATTGAGAAGGAATTGGGCAAATTTATCAGAGACCCGGTAGTAACGGTCATAGTCACCGGTTTTGTTGGCCCCTACAGTGAGCAAATTCGCGTAATCGGGGAAGCCGCCAAGCCTCAAATTCTTGCCTATAAACAAAAGATGACGATTCTCGATGTCATGATCGCGGTCGGCGGAATCACCGATTTTGCAGACGGAAATCGCGCTACCATTCTCAGAACATCAGAAAACAATGCGCAATACAACGTCCGTCTCAAGGACTTGGTAAAGCGGGGAGATGTTTCCGCCAACGTGGAAATGAAACCAGGTGACGTACTGATCATTCCACAGAGCTGGTTCTAATCAGCCTCTTCCCTCACCCATCGGCCGCACTAGGAACCTAGGCGGCTAATAGTTCAGGTTCCTTATGGATGAAATCCTTCGTCAGGGTTTGGCTACCCTGCGTGCAGTTTGGCAACATCGGCGTCTTGGCATGCTGGTCGCTTGGGTAGTCGGCGCCATTGCCGCAGGTGTCATTCTGCGCATCCCCGATAAATATGAGGCTTCGGCACGTGTCTTTGTTGATACGCAGTCGATACTAAAACCCTTGATGGCAGGCTTGGCCGTTCAGCCTAACGTTGAGCAACAGGTCATGATGCTCAGTCGTACCCTGATCAGCCGCCCGAATGTCGAAAAGCTGATTCGAATGGCTGACCTGGACCTCAATTTGAAGAACAAAGCAGACCAAGAAGCTCAAATTGATCGTTTAACGAAAACCCTGACCATCCAGAGTGTTGGACGCGACAATCTATACAGCATTTCTTATCGAGACAGCGAGCCTGCAAAGGCACAGCGAGTTGTTCAAGCTTTGGTCTCTATTTTTGTCGAATCCAGCTTGGGTGATAAGCGCAAAGATACTGACTCAGCAAGAAAATTCATTGATGACCAAATTCGGAACTACGAAAGCAAACTCCAGGAAGCTGAAAATCGACTCAAGGAATTCAAACTCCGCAACGTCGATTTACAAACAGGTGACGGGAAAAATAGCGTCGATCGTCTTTCTGAATTAACGAGCCTGCTCAGTACCTCGCGTCTGGCACTTAGAGAAGCTGAAAACTCACGCGACGCGTTGAAACGCCAGATCGTTGGCGAGGACCCTGTACTCATCCCCGACAATCACGGCGTCGATTCCGGAGCTTCCCTTCCCGAAATCGATGGGCGCATAGAGGCACAAAAACGTAGTCTTGACACACTTCTTCAACGCTATACCGAGCAACACCCCGATGTTGTCGGAGCACGCCGTCTAATCAAAGATCTTGAAGAGCAAAAACGACAAGAACTTCAGGTCAGGAAAAAATATGCAGCAGCCAATCCGGGATCATCTGTCAGCAACAATCCTGTATTCCAGCAATTGAAAGTCTCCCTGGCCGAATCGGAAGCAAATGTCGCCTCACTACGAGCCAGAGTTTCAGAATACGAATCGCGCTATAAGCGTTCTGTCGATCTATTAAAAACACAACCGCTTCTTGAGGCCGAATACAGCCAACTGAATCGTGACTACGAAATTCATAAAAAAAATTATGAACAGTTGGTTACGCGCAGAGAGTCGGCAGAACTCTCTGGGGACCTTGAGTCGGCCGGCTCAATTGCCGATTTTCGCCTGATCGACCCTCCTCGCGCATCGCCCAATCCCGTCGCACCAAACAGATTGCTACTGCTTGCGGTCGGTCTCTTGGGCGCTTTTGTTGCTGGGTTTATTGCTGCGTTCCTCGCCAGTCAAATTCAACCGGTATTTTTTGATGGTAAATCACTGCGTGAAGTTACAGGTCTGACCTTGCTAGGCACCGTTTCCCTCATTCCTAACGAGTCTCGACGCCAGAAGGAGCGCGCCAGCTTATATCGCTTTTTGGCCGCCACAATTGGCCTCGTGGCAGCCTATGGCACAGGAATGACTGTACTTTATTTTCTTACGCAGCGCGTTGCCTGAGGATTGTCGATGAACTTGATTGAACAAGCAGCCAAGCGTCTGGAACAGCTACGGCAAGCTGGCGTCGAATTACCCGGTGAGCCAGAATCTCCTAACAAACTCAGCGCAGAAGCGCCTCAAAGTGTTGTCGATACGGTTACAGCTCGATTGGCTGAACGGGAGTCAAAGCAAAATGCGAGTACGCCAATCTCCCAAACAACAGTCAATGCCGCGCGTAGCAAATTTGTCGAAATCGATCTTGAAGCAATTGCCGCGTCGGGACTGCTGGTGCCTCATGCCAAACGCAATCAGTTGGCAGATGAGTTTCGGGTCATCAAACGCCCCTTAATCGCCAATGCCATGGGAAAAGCAAAGACGAAAATTTCCAACGGCAATTTGATCATGATCACGAGTGCCCTGCCGGGTGAAGGAAAAAGCTTCACCGCTATCAACCTGGCGATCAGCATTGCCATGGAACTCGACAATACCGTCATGCTCGTTGATGCCGATGTGGCTCGGCCTTCGGTTTTAAATATGCTGGGACTCCCTCCTGCTAGAGGGCTACTCGATGTTTTGGACAAAAACTCAGTTGATATCTCAGATGTCCTGATGCGAACCAATATAGAAAAACTGTCAATCCTTCCTAGTGGAACGCAACATCCACGAGCCACAGAGCTATTGGCCAGCGATGCCATGGTTCGTCTTCTTGATGACATGGCGAGTCGCTACAATGACCGGATCATAATATTCGATTCACCGCCACTGCTCCTGACAACTGAAGCACGGACGATCGCTACTCACATGGGGCAGGTTGTACTGGTGATAAACGCCGGCAAGACAACCCAATCGGCAGTCCTGCAGGCGGTATCGACGATAGAGGCCTGCCCGGTCAAAATGACTGTACTTAACCAAAGCCGTCAAAAAGCGAGCGACAGTTACGGTTATGGCTACGGCTATGGGTACGCCAATGAAAGCTAATCACCCCATCTACCGATCAATCTATACGATTGCATTTTCGGTAATTGCCACCCATTCAACAGCACAACAATCCACGCCAGAAAGTGCAATTCAAAATCAGGGCAATACAGCACCGTCAAATGCTCAACAACCCGCAGCAACCAATCCGCTGGCAACAGTTTCCTCAGAAGGGAAAGCTTGGATCATCAAACCGAGAATATCTCTAACGGAAACTTACACGGACAATGTCAATGTAAATGGTGCGAATGGCCAGAAACAATCGGACCTGATTTCCGAACTTGCTCCAGGAATTAGAATTGAAGCGCGCACAGCCAAACTAAACGCTTATTTTGACTATGCACTGCGAGGCATTTCGTATGCCAGAGAATCCGGCAATAACCAGTCACAAAACTCCCTGAATACGTTTGGTACGTTTGAGGCAGTCGACAAATGGCTCTATCTTGACTTTAGCGGATTAATCTCACAACAGGCGATCTCTGCATTTGGGACCCAATCCTCGAGCAATACCTCAATCAATAGTAACAGTACCGAAACATCGACATTTCGGCTTTCCCCTTTCATAAAAGGCCAATTTGCCGGAAACGTCGATTATTTCTTGCGTTACAACGCGTCGAGTACCCGTTCCGATGCATCGGCGGTCTCAAATGTAAATTTGTCGGAGTGGACATCGCAGTTGAAAGGAAGCACCCCTTTCCAAAGACTGCAGTGGACGATGGATGCCAGTCGCCAGAATCTGGACTATAGCCGCGGCTCGAAAACAGAAGCAGAACGCATTCGAGGCATGCTGACTTATGCATTATTTCCCGAATTCCGAGTCTCGGCGAGTTTAGGTGAAGAGTCCAATAACTACGCGTCGCGCGACAAGGAGTCAAAAAATACCAGCGGTTACGGTTTTGACTGGTTCCCCACCGAGCGGACTCAATTGTCGGTATTCAAGGAAAAACGTTTCTTTGGCGATGGTCACAATATCAGCATCAGCCATCGCTTTCCAAGAAGCTACATTCGTTATACCGACACGCGAGATGTTTCGGTTTTGCCAAATCAATTCGGCACGGTTGGCTTAGGCTCGATTTATGACATTTACTACCAGCTCTTCGCCAATCTCGAACCCTTTGCCAGCATGACGGGCGTCGCAAAGGACGCAGCCGTTGCAAGTGCCGTCAGTGCGATGCTTGCGCAACAAGGTATTTCACCTAACAGCCAAATTGTCAGTGGATATTTAACATCCCGGGCAACCATTCTGCGGATGCAGCAATTATCTCTGGCATTAACCGGTGTACGTAATTCGATCACCTTCGCTGCCAATCGCAGCGAAAGCGAGTCAGTCCTCGCCTCGAGTGCGCTGAATGACGACTTATCCAAGAGTTCCTCGGTACGACAGCAAGGAATTGCCGTCACGCTATCTCACAAATTAAGTGAATACTCGGCACTCACCGCCGTCGTATCGAGACAAGAGAGTAACGGAAACAGCACGACGAATTCGCCGCTGAAATCGACAGTGACAAGCTATCAAGTCAGTGCATCAACTCGACTTGGAACCAAAACAAGCGGCTCACTGAGCCTTCGTCGTTTCGAGTTCGAAAACAATACCAATCCATATACGGAAAACGCCCTCCTGGGGACGATTTCCTTTGTTTATTGAATCGCATGTACGAAGCCTATTACGGTTTGACCAGCAAGCCATTCCAGCTCAATCCTGATCCATCGTTTTACTTTGGCAGCAAGCAACACCGAAGAGCAACGGCCTATCTCGAATACGGAATGCATCAAAATGAGGGCTTCATCGTCATTACCGGTGAAGTTGGTGCTGGAAAAACGACGATTGTTCGTGGCTTGCTGGAAAGCCTTGACCCCGACAAGGTGGTTGCTGCCCATCTGGTCAGTACGCAGCTCGATGCCGAAGACACACTGCGCTTGGTTGGAGCGGCTTTCGGCCTAAGAACGAAGGATGTCTCGAAATCCGACATATTGATGTCGCTTGAAGCCTTTTTGATCAGCATGACGAGCAAAGGCAAGCGCTGTCTTCTCGTCGTCGACGAGGCACAAAACCTGACCGCCCGCGCTGTCGAAGAACTGCGCATGCTATCCAATTTCCAGTTCGGCAACCATGCCTTATTGCAAAGCTTCCTGATCGGTCAGCCGGAGTTTCGTGGCGTATTGCAAAGCCCCCACATGATGCAATTTCGCCAACGCGTCATCGCGGCTTGCCACATCGGCCCCTTGGATGTTGAAGAAACCCGGGCCTATATCGAACATCGCCTCAAATGTGCAGGCGCCACAGAGACATCCTTCATTTCCCAGACTGGTTACGAAGCCATCTTTAAAGCCAGCAGCGGGATTCCGCGTCGGATAAATTCGATCTGCGACCGCCTGCTGCTATCAGGATATCTGGCCGGGAAAAAGAAATTCGATGCCGCAGAGGTCGAAGAGGTCGCCAGCGAAATTCATGAAGAAACGCTGGGTGGAAATACCCAGGTGCTCAACATGGTGTCGTCACAAGCAGCAAGCTCGCCATTCCTGGACGGACAGGGAATGGCGGAAGGTACGTTGGCCAATCCGGCGAATGTATTGGCCAGTCTAAG
Source organism: Azonexus sp. (assembly GCA_036726285.1). Classification (GTDB taxonomy): domain Bacteria; phylum Pseudomonadota; class Gammaproteobacteria; order Burkholderiales; family Rhodocyclaceae; genus Azonexus. The sequence goes on along the minus strand of DAIMCQ010000029.1, from coordinate 13,114 downwards.
CGCAGAACAATTGGGGGAACGATTGGCTCGAATGGAGCGCAGCCTGTTGCAGTTGGAGAAAATCAATTCGGCAACCCTTCAGCTTCTTCAAAACCTGGTCAGCAAGGGCGCCGAACTGAAACAGACAACCAGCGTGATAGAGAAAATCGATGCATAAGTCTTGGCCGCACGATCTTGGCCCCGTCATCTGTATTGTCGGGGCCCGTCCCAATTTCATGAAGATGGCGCCCATCCTGCGTGCCTTTGCCAATCACTCACCGGCCATTCCGACGCTTCTGGTTCACACCGGTCAGCATTACGACCGCGAGATGAGCGACAAGCTCTTCGATGATCTCCGTCTTCCCCGTCCCGACATCAATCTTGAAGTTGGCTCCGCTTCGCATGCGGTACAAACCGCCGAAGTCATGAAGCGTTTCGAACCGGTGGTCGATCAATGCGCGCCATCTTGCGTACTGGTTGTCGGCGACGTGAACTCGACGCTGGCCTGCACTCTGGTTGCGGTCAAGAAGGGCATTCCTGTCGTTCATGTCGAAGCCGGTCTGCGCAGCTACGACCGCAGCATGCCTGAAGAGATCAATCGTGTATTGACCGACCAGATTGCCGATCTTCTTTACACAACAGAACGCAGTGCCACCGGCAATCTTGTCAAGGAAGGCATCGCAGCCGAGCGTATTCGCTTCGTGGGCAACGTCATGATCGATTCGCTCTTGGCCAATCGCTCTTTCGCCACGCCGGCCAAAGACACGCTGCGTGTGGCAAATATCGATCCTGAAATTATTCTTGGCCCAAATGGCTATGGTGTCGTCACCCTGCACCGGCCGTCGAATGTTGACGACCCGGACACCCTTGCATCGCTACTTCAAGTTCTAAGCGAAATTGCGGATCGCCTCCCCTTGGTTTTTGCCTTGCACCCACGCACCAAAAACAACATCGAGCGCTTTCAGTTAAGTCATTTGATCAATGCTCGGTGCATGCTCATGCTCCCGCCGCAGGGCTATCTTGAGATGCTGGGGCTGATGTCCGGCTCGCGCATTGTTCTGACCGACTCCGGTGGATTGCAGGAAGAAACCACGGCGTTGGGGATTCCTTGCCTGACCCTGCGAGAAAACACCGAACGGCCGATTACCGTCGAACAAGGCAGCAACACGATGGTGGGTCGTGAGACCGCTGCCATTCGACACCATGCGGCCGAAATTCTGGCCGGGCACGGTAAAAACGGCCGGGTTCCGGAACTCTGGGATGGCCAAGCGGCCGGCCGGATTGCCGCCGATCTGGCCGCATGGCTGCTGCAGCGCCATGCGGCAACCAGTCTGCCCAAACAGTAGGTCGGCAATGTCTTCTACGCTCAAGAACGCATTGACCATCGATGTCGAAGACTATTTTCAAGTCTCGGCATTTGCCCAGCATATCCCAAGGGATCAATGGTCAACCCGGGAATGCCGGGTTGAGCGGAATATCGACCGCATTCTCGGCATGCTGGACGACCACCAAACCCAAGCCACCTTTTTTACCCTGGGCTGGATTGCCGAGCGTTATCCGCAAACGATTCGGCGGATCGTCGACAGCGGGCATGAACTGGCCAGCCATGGCTACGGACACGAACGGGCCAGCAACCAGACCCCGGAGGTCTTTTACTCCGACATTCGTACTGCCAAACTGATTCTCGAAGACCTCGCCGGTTATGAGATCAAAGGCTACCGTGCCCCGAGTTTCTCCATCGGAACGAACAATCTCTGGGCTTTCGAATGCCTGGAGCGTGCCGGCTACACCTATAGCTCCAGTATCTACCCGATACACCACGACCATTACGGTATGCCCGACGCACCTCGCCATGCCCACAAGATCGGCGAGCTGCTTGAGGTCCCGGCAACGACCTTGCGCCTGCTACGACGCAACTGGCCGGCAAGCGGCGGTGGCTATTTCCGCCTCATGCCGTATGGCATGTCGCGTTGGATGATTCAGCGCATCAACACGACCGACCACATGCCCGCTGTCTTTTATTTTCATCCCTGGGAAATCGATGACGAACAACCTCGCATCGAAGGCATCGGCCTCAAAACCCGCTTCCGCCACTACGTCAATATCAATCGGATGGAAAAGCGCCTGCGTTGCCTTCTGAACGATTTCCCCTGGGACAGAATGGACAAGATATTCCTCGGCTCCGCTGCATCATGATGATCAAACAGCTCGTCCCGACGGATAGCGCGACAACGCAGCGCTGGGAAGCATTCGTCGAAACCTGCCCGGAAGCCAGCTTTTTTCATCGATCGGGCTGGCAGACAATCATCCGTGACGTTTTCAAACACGACACCTATTTCCTTTTTGCGGAAAGCGACGGCGTCATCCAGGGGATTCTTCCTCTTGCCCATGTAAACAGCCTGCTTTTCGGTAACTCGCTGGTCTCGCTGCCTTTCGCGGTCTATGGTGGCATTGCCGCCACAAGCCCGAGCGCAGCCCAAGCGCTGGAAGAAGCCGCCGAACAGATCGCCATCAAACTGGGGGTAGCGCATCTCGAGTTCAGAAATATCAAGCCACACCATGCGGACTGGCCAACCCAGGACATCTACGTTACGTTCAGAAAGGAGTTGCAGCCTGACATTGAGGCCAACATGCTGGCCATTCCTCGCAAGCAACGTGCGATGGTTCGCAAAGGCATCAAAAATGGCCTGATCAGTCAGATCGATTCGAACGCCGACCGCTTCTTTGAATTGTTCGCCGACAACGTACACCGGCATGGCACTCCAGCCCTTCCGAAACGCTATTTCGAAGCGCTGATGGAAACATTCGGCGACGACTGCCAGGTCCTGACAGTAAGCAGCCCGGACGGGCAGGCACTCAGCAGTGTCCTGTCCTTTTACTTTCGCGACGAAGTCCTGCCCTATTACGCTGGCGACCATGAAGGTGCGCGCGACCTCGCAGCCAATGACTTCAAATACTGGGAGCTGATGCGTCTCGCCTGCGAACGAGGAATCAGAATCTTCGACTATGGCCGCAGCAAAGTCGGTACGGGACCGTACGCGTTCAAGAAAAACTGGGGCTTTGAACCGCAAACGCTGCATTACGAATATCGCTTGTACAAGCGGGATGCGATTCCCCAAAACAATCCCAACAACGCCAAGTTCAAATACTTCATCGAGATTTGGCGAAGGATGCCGATCGGCCTGGCCAATTGGCTGGGCCCGCATATTGTTCGAAATCTCGGCTAGGAGGCGGAGTTGGCCAACATCCTCTACCTCGTTCACCGCCTCCCCTACCCACCGAACAAGGGCGACAAGGTCCGTTCCTTCAACCTGCTCAAGCACCTGCTGAAACAACACTCGGTTTTTCTCGGCACATTCATCGACGATCCGGATGACGCACCGCACATCGCAAGCTTGAAAGAGATGTGCGCCGATCTCCACGTTGCCAGCTTGAATCCCCGAACAGCAAAAATTCGCAGCCTGAACGGTTTGCTGGCCGGAGATCCGCTCACCCTGCGCTATTACCGCGATGCCGCTTTGCAAGCCTGGATCGATCAGACCCTGAAGCAACGCAACATCGATGCGATCGTCATTTTTTGCTCGGCAATGGCGCAATACATCGACCGCCGGCAACGCCTGCCGGTGTTGATTGATTTTGTCGATGTCGACTCCGCCAAGTGGTCGCAATATGCCGACAAGCATCGCTGGCCGCTTTCCTGGATTTACCGGCGGGAAGGAAAACTGCTGCTCAATTACGAGCGACAGATCGCCGCCCGGTCGACCCGCTCGTTTTTTGTCACGGAAGCCGAAACCAGCTTGTTTGCCGACCAGGCGCCAGAATGCCAGGTCAAACTCGAAGCCATGTGCAATGGTGTCGATGCCGAATATTTCACTGCAACCCTTGAGCGCGAATCACCGTTCCCGGCCGGAAAAATTCCGATCGTATTCACCGGCGCCATGGATTACTGGCCAAACATCGACGCCGTCAGTTGGTTTGCCAAAGAAACCCTCCCACTCCTGCTCAAGCGCAACCCGGCAGTTTGTTTTTATATCGTCGGCCGCGCCCCGACGCCGGAAGTCCAAGCCTTGGCAGCTGAACACATCGTTGTCACCGGCACGGTGGCCGATGTCCGTCCCTATCTACAGCATGCTGCTTGCGTCGTCGCGCCGCTCCGAGTCGCTCGCGGCATCCAGAATAAAATTCTCGAGGCCATGGCCATGGCCTGTGCCGTGGTCACCACCCGGGACTGCGCACGAGTCGTGGACGCAGAAGAAGGCAACGAACTGCTTTCGGCAACGACGCCGGAAGAATTTTCCCAGCAGGTTTGCCAATTGCTCGACCATCCCGACCAGGTCAAGCAAATCGGCCAGAAGGCCCGTGTCAGGGTGATCGAACGCTATAGCTGGGAAGCCCACATGAGCCGCATCGATCCTTATCTGTCGGTCACGCCTGCGTCATGAACACGGCGAGCACGCCCCTGGCTCTTTCTCCTGCCTGGCGACGGAGCATCGCAGCCTTGCTGGTGCTGCTGCTCTGGACCCTCTATTGGTACGCCGATACGGCCATTGCCATGGTGGCAATTTGGGCGCGCTCCGACACGTACGCCCATGCATTCCTTGTTTTCCCGATCAGCCTCTGGTTGATCTGGCAAAAACGCCACGAATTATTGGCCTTAACGCCCGAACCATCCTGGAAACTGGCGCTGACAATTTGCTTCAGCGCCGCCCTATGGTTGCTGGGCGAACTGGCTTCGGCCAACGCCCCCACCCAACTGGCCTTGATTGCCACGCTGGTTTTATTGACTATCGCCTCACTCGGGCCGGCGATCAGCAAAAAACTGCTTTTCCCTCTGGCCTTCCTGTTTTTCTCGGTGCCGATCGGCGACTTCATGTTGCCTCAACTGATGGAGTGGACTGCATCGTTTACCGTCTTTGCCTTGCGCCTGAGCGGTATTCCGGTCTACCGGGAAGGCCTGCAGTTCGTCATCCCTTCCGGTAACTGGTCCGTCGTGGAAGCGTGCAGCGGCGTGCGCTACATCATCGCTTCGCTGACAGTCGGGCTGCTTTTTGCTTATATCAATTTTCAATCGACGAAAAAAAGACTGGTATTCGCCCTTTTCTCGCTGCTCGTCCCCATCGTGGCCAACTGGCTACGGGCCTATATGATCGTGATGCTCGGGCATCTTTCAAATAACCGACTGGCGGCTGGCGTCGACCACCTGATTTACGGCTGGCTCTTCTTTGGACTGGTCATCATGATCATGTTCTGGATCGGCGCGCGCTGGAGCGATCCCCCCGTTGTAGAACCGGTCGGCACACAGCCCTCCCCGCCCCCATCATCGGCCAAGCATCCTTGGCCGACGCTGGCGCTGGTCCTGCTTCTGACGGCCAGCGGACCGCTGACCTACAAAATCATCGAAGCACACGAAAGAAACGATGAAATCCCGCTCGGCAAACTGGCGATGCCCGCCGAATGGATCGAATCCTCGGCCTTCACAGACTGGAAAGCGACTTTCATCAATCCCACAGCCGAAATATCTGCTGCTTTCTCAAGACAGGATCGTCATGCCGGCAGTTACATCGCCTACTACCGCAATCAGGACTACGGCCGGAAGTTGATCACCTCGACCAACACGCTCGTCCCCAGCAACGATCCGGTCTGGTCGATCGTCGATCAAGGAAGCCAGGCCGTGGAACTGAACACGGCGACCATCCAGGTTCGACGCACGACCCTGCTCGGCAAGGCATCGCCGACGCCACACCGCATGACCGTCTGGCAATGGTATTGGATCAACGGCAAAGTCACCGCTTCGGATTTCGCAGCCAAGTGGCTGACAGCGCTCTCCCGTCTGCGTGGAGAAGGCGACAGTTCGGCTGCAATCATCCTCTACGCCCCCGAAGAGCAAGCGGCGGAAACTCTGCCGGCTTTTGCCAAAGCGCTGGCCAGCCAGCTCGACCCTTTGCTGAATAACCGGTTGCAGTCCCGATGAATGAAGACCGACGGCCACTGATCGCCCATGTTTTATATCGATTCGATACCGGCGGGCTGGAAAACGGTGTCGTCAACCTGATCAATCATCTGCCGCACGAAAAATACCGTCATGTCATCGTCGCGCTCACCGAAATCACGGCATTTCGGCAGCGTATTCAGCGCCAGGACGTCGAATACATCGCACTGAACAAAAAGCCGGGGCATGGTTTCTGGCTTTATCCCGAACTCATCCGCTTGTTTCGCAAAATCCGGCCCAGCATTGTTCACACCCGCAACCTGGCCGCCCTCGAAGCCTCGGTCCCAGCCTGGCTGGCTGGCGTTCCGGGCCGCCTGCACAGCGAACACGGGCGGGAAGGAGCCGACCTCGACCCCAGCAATCCAAAATTCCGCTTGATGCGCAAGCTCTACCGGCCATTCGTGACAAATTACCTGGCCCTGTCTGCGGACCTGTCGCACTATCTGAACCATTACATCGGAATACCCGAATACAAACTGAATCAGATTTACAACGGGGTGGATAGCACACGCTTCATCAGGGAGAACGAACGACAACCGATCCCGGATTGTCCGTTTCAATCCCCGGAGCACTGGCTTCTAGGAACCATCGGGCGAATGCACGCAGTAAAAGACCAAATGAACCTTGCCAGGGCAACGGCCCAAGCGCTGCAAAAGCAACCGGCACTCCGACAACGGCTCAGGCTGCTGCTGATTGGCGATGGTCCGGAGCGAGCCAACATCGAAACCTACCTGGCACAGGCAGGGCTGACCGATATTGCCTGGACACCGGGCGAGCGGCAGGATGCCCCGGCCATTCTGCGCGGCTTGGATTGTTTTGCGCTGCCTTCCAAATCGGAAGGCATCTCGAACACCATCCTCGAAGCCATGGCCACCTCCCTCCCCGTCATAGCCACCGACGTCGGCGGCAATCCCGAGCTGATTCATGCCGGGGTGACCGGCAAGCTGGTGCCGGCCGAAAATCCGGCAGCACTTGCCGACGCCATTCTCGACTACGCCAACAACCCCGAAGCGGCGACGCAAGCAGGGATTGCCGGACGACAGGCGGTCGAATCGAAATTCAGTCTGGACGCCATGATCGAGGCTTACTGCGCGCTTTACGACGGACTGCTCCAGCCCGGCCCAACGGCCGCCCGTCGCCCCTCCTGAGGCCAAGACCATGTGCGGAATTACCGGCATCTTTGACATACGCCAACAACGGATCATCGACGCCGCAACGCTGACTCGCATGAACGAGTCACAGCATCATCGCGGCCCCAACGAAGGCGGACAGCACCTTGAGGCCGGTATCGGGCTCGGCCATCGCCGCCTCTCGATCATCGATCTGAGCACCGGCCAGCAGCCGCTTTACAACGAAGACCGCTCGGTCTGCGTGGTATTCAATGGCGAAATCTACAACTACCAGGCGCTCATCCCCGAACTACAGGCCTTGGGGCATGTCTTTCACACGCGCAGCGACACCGAGGTCATCGTGCATGCCTGGGAGGCCTGGGGAGAAAACTGCGTCCAGCGCTTTCGCGGCATGTTTGCCTTTGCGCTGTGGGACAGCAAGCAGCAAATCCTCTTCCTTGCCCGCGACCGGCTCGGCGTCAAGCCGCTGTATTACGCCGAACTGGACGATGGCACGCTGATCTTCGGCTCCGAGCTGAAATCCCTGCTGGCGCACGGCGGCCTGTCACGGCAACTCGACCCGCTGGCAGTCGAAGAATATTTTGCCCTCGGCTATATCGCCGAACCGCGCAGCATCTTTCGCCAGGCCCGCAAACTGCCCCCCGGACATACCCTTTTACTCCGCCGCGGCCAGCCCGTTCCGCCTACCCGGGAATACTGGGACGTCCGCTTCACGCTGAACAATACGCTGAGCCAGGAAGCGGCCTGCGTCGAGCTCAATGAAAAGCTGACCGAATCCGTTCGCCTGCGGATGATTTCCGAAGTGCCGCTCGGCGCCTTCCTTTCCGGCGGTGTCGATTCGAGCGCCGTCGTGGCGGTGATGGCCGGTCTATCGGAAGAACCGGTCAATACCTGCTCGATCGGCTTCGACGACCCCAAATTCAACGAATCGGCTTTTGCCCAGATGGTGGCTGATCGCTACCAAACGCACCATCACCTGGAAGTCGTGCAAAGCGATGATTTCGATCTGATCGACACCCTCGCCGAACTGTACGACGAACCCTTTGCCGACAGTTCGGCGATTCCAACCTACCGGGTCTGCCAGCTGGCTCGCCGGCACGTCACGGTGGCGCTGTCGGGCGACGGCGGCGACGAAAGCTTTGGCGGCTATCGCCGCTATCGCCTGCACCTGCGGGAAGAACGCCGCCGCGCCCTGCTCCCGGCCGGCTTGCGCCGCCCGCTGTTCGGACTGCTCAGCCAGGTCTATCCGGCAATGACCGGGGCTCCGCGCTTTCTACGGGCCCAATCGACCTTCGCCGAAATGGCGCGCGACTCGGTCGACGCCTACTTCCACCAGATCTCGGTACTGCGCCAACCGCTGCGCGACCGGCTGTTCAGCCGGGAATTCAAGCAGCGCCTGGACGGCTACAACGCCCGCGACGTGTTTGCCTACCACGCCGCCCGGGCCGGCACCGACGACCCGCTCGCCCTCATACAATATCTCGATCTGAAAACCTATCTGGTCGGCGACATCAACACCAAGGTCGATCGGGCCAGCATGGCGCATTCGCTCGAAGTCCGCGAACCCCTGATGGACCACGAACTGATCGAATGGCTGGCCAGCTTGCCGAGCCAACTGAAGATCCAGGGGGACGAAGGCAAGTTCCTCCTGAAAAAGGCCATGGAGCCGAAATTGCCGGCCGATGTCCTCTACCGTCCCAAGATGGGCTTCGCCGTTCCCCTCGCCGCCTGGTTCCGCGGCCCGCTCAAGGCACGCGTCAGAACGGCCATTCTCGGTTCCCGACTGGCCGCAACCGGCTGGTTCGACCCCGGCTACCTGCAACACCTGCTCGATGCGCATCAATCCGGGCAACGCGACTACAGCGCTCCGCTGTGGTCGCTGCTGATGTTCGAAGCCTCCCTGCGCAAGGTCGTCGACGCACCGTCCGTCGCCACTCCTTTCCCGACAAGCCCATGACAAAACGCATCCTCCACGTTCTGGATCACTCGATCCCGCTGCACAGCGGCTACACCTTCCGGACGCTGTCCATCCTGCGCGAGCAACGCAAACTCGGCTGGGAAACCCATCACCTGACTTCGCCCAAACAGATCGATTGCACGGTTGCCGAAGAAGATGTCGATGGCTGGCACTTTTTCCGCACCCCACAGCTCACCGGCGCCGCCGCCAAATGGCCGGTACTGCGCGAGATCACGCTGATGCAACAGCTCGAAAGCCGCCTGCGCGAAGTCGCGCTGCGCATCAAGCCGGACATCATCCACGCCCATTCGCCGGTACTGAATGCCATCCCGGCGCTGCGCGTCGGCCAGGCACTCGGCATCCCGGTCGTCTATGAGGTTCGCGCCTTCTGGGAAGATGCCGCCGTCGACCATGGCACGACCACCGAAGGCAGCCTGCGCTATCGCTTGACCCGGCAGCTCGAAACCTGGGCGCTGAAGCGCGCCGGGCACGTCACCACGATCTGCGAAGGTTTGCGCAGCGACATCGCCGCCCGCGGCATCCCGGCCGAACGCATTACCGTCATTCCCAACGCCGTCGACATCGAAGCCTTTGCCGTCGGCGGCCAGCCGGATGCCGCGCTGAAAGCCCGCCTCGGGCTGGACGGCTGCAAGGTGATCGGCTTTATCGGCTCCTTTTATGCCTACGAAGGACTCGACCTGCTGCTCGACGCGCTGCCGCAAGTCCTCGCCAAGGTGCCGGAAGCCCGCGTCTTGCTGGTGGGCGGCGGTCCGCAGGACAAGGCCCTGCAAGCTCAGGCCCAAGGCCTCGGCATCGCCGACAAGGTGATCTTCACCGGCCGGGTCCCGCATGCCGAAGTTCAGCGCTACTACGATCTGGTCGACGTACTGGCCTATCCTCGCCACTCGATGCGCCTGACCGAGCTGGTCACGCCGCTCAAGCCGCTGGAAGCCATGGCACAAGGCCGCGTCCTGATCGCCTCCGATGTCGGCGGCCACAAGGAACTGATCGAGGATGGCAAAACCGGCATCCTCTTTCGCGCCGGCTCGGCCGAATCGCTCAGCCGGGCCATACTCGACCTGCTGGCCAAGGAATCGACCTGGCCGACCATCCGTACCGCCGGCCGCAACTTCGTCGAGAACGAACGCAACTGGACAAATTCGGTCGCCCGTTATCAGGCCATCTACTCCAACCTGAACCGGCAGGCGCGCGCATGAGCCATCGCGCCATCGTCATGAGCGGGCCGCTGCCGCCAGCCGTCGGCGGCATGGCCTCGGTACTGGGTGCCCTGCACGCCTCCTCGCTGTCGCAACGCCACGCCCTGACCTTGTTCGAAACAGGCAAGACGACGCCGGAAAGCCGCCCCCTGTGGCAAGGCATCCTTACCCGCCTCGACCTGATGCGTCGCTGGTGGCGCTTGATGGGGCAGACACCGCGGCCGATCGCCCACATCCATACCTGCAGCGGTCTGACCTTTTTCCTCGACGGCATCCTGCTGTTGCTCGCCAAGGCCAGACGGACCCCTGCCATTCTCCACATCCACGGCGCCCGCTTCGACCAGTTTCTCGACAGCCTGAATCCAGCCATGGCTGCGCTGGCCCGTTGGCTTGCCCGACGCGCCGATGTCGTCGTCGTCCTTTCCGAAGACTGGCGCAACCGTCTCGCCGAACGCCTGCCCGGCGCCAGGCTGGCGGTCGTGGCCAATGGCGTGCCCGGCTTTTCCGGGGAGCGCCAGGCCGAATCCGGCAAGACGCCGCGCTTCCTGTTCCTGGGTAATCTCTGCCGACGCAAGGGGGTTCATACCTTGCTCGATGCCATCGAGCAAGCGAAGACCCCTTGGCAACTCGACCTCGCCGGCGGTGAGGAAGAACCCGGCTTCACACAATGGACCCGCGAACAGATTGCTTCGCGCGGCCTGGGCGACCGTGTCCACCTGCTCGGCCCCGTCGTCGGCGAAGCCAAGACGGCACTGCTGGCCAAGGCCGATGGCTTTGTCCTTCCCTCGCTGGCCGAGGGCTTGCCGATGGCCCTGCTGGAAGCGATGGCGGCACGACTCCCGGTTGTCGTCACCCGGGTCGGGGCGATGCCGGAAGTGATTCGCGACGGCATCGAGGGCTATCTCGTTGCCCCGGAAAATGCCAGCGAACTGGCCGCCGCCTTGGACCGGATCGCCGCCAACCCGAACCAGGGTCTCGCCATGGGACGCGCAGCCAGCCAAACTTGCGACCAGGCCTACGGGGTCGAGCGCATGGTCGATGCACTGGTCGCCATCTATAACCGGTTTCCGGTGGAGCACAGGCAATGAGCGAAAAATCCCTCTACACCCGCTTGATCAGCGGCCTGCTTTTTCCACTTCAGGAAAAGCTGAAAAAGCACGACACCGTGGCCATCCGTACCGCCCACGAAAAAAGCCAGTGGTGGACACCGGCAGAACTGGAGCGTTACCGCCTGGAAAGGCTACGCCGCTTTCTGCAGGATGTAGGGAGCCATGTTCCCTACTACCAAGCGCTGTTCGCCCAAACCGGCTTCGTCCCGGAAGGCCTGCAGGACATCGCCGACCTGCGCCAGCTTCCCTTTCTGACCAAGCCGCTGATCCGCGAAAACACCCAGGCCCTGACCTCGGTCCAGGCCAAGGACCTGGCGCGTTTCAACACCGGCGGATCGAGTGGCGAGCCGCTGATTTTCTATATCGGCAAGGAACGGGTCAGCCACGACGTCGCCGCCAAATGGCGGGCGACACGCTGGTGGAATGTCGATATCGGCGATCCGGAAATCGTCGTCTGGGGCTCGCCGATCGAACTCGGCACCCAGGACCGGATGCGCCATCTGCGCGACAGCCTGATGCGGACCGAACTGCTGCCCGCCTTCGAGATGTCGGCAGCACGACTCGACGAGTTTGTCGCCCGGATTCGCCAACGCCGGCCACGCATGCTGTTCGGCTATCCCTCCTCGCTCTCCCTGATCGCCCGGCATGCCCGTAAACAGGGCATAGCCATGAACGATCTCGGCATCAAGGTCGCCTTCGTCACCTCCGAGCGTCTCTACGACGATCAACGGGAAATCATCGAAGCCGTCTTCCAGTGCCCGGTCGCCAATGGCTACGGCTCGCGCGATGCCGGCTTCATCGCTCACCAGTGCCCAAGCGGCAGCATGCACATCACGGCGGAAGACATCATCGTCGAAATCGTCGATGCCAATGGACAACCGGTGCCCCCCGGCCAGGCCGGCGAGATCGTCGTCACCCACATGGCAACCGGCGACTTTCCGTTTATCCGCTACCGCACCGGCGACGTCGCCGTGATGGACGACCAGCCCTGCGCCTGCGGTCGCGGCCTGCCCGTACTCAAGGAAATCCAGGGACGGGCCACCGATTTCGTCATCGCCCAGGACGGCACCGTCATGCATGGCCTGGCGCTGATCTATACCCTGCGCGACATTCACGGCATCGAAGCCTTCAAGATCATCCAGGAAAGCCTGCAGCTGACCCGGGTCGAGATTGTCGTCGCAGCACACTGCGACCTCCCCGCCGCCAAGGCGCGTATCGTCCGCGAACTGGGTGCCCGACTTGGCGCGAACGTCGAAATCGACGTGCAGATCGTTCCCGAAATTCCCGCCGAAAAATCCGGCAAATACCGCTACGTGATCAGCAAGGTCGGCACGTGACGCATGCTTCGCCGGCGCCGGCCGATTCCACCTGGGAGATCGTCTATTTCCCGCTCGGCGCCGCCGCCTTCGGTGGTGCCGAGCGCTCCTTGCTCGAACTGGCCGCGGCGCAGCAAGCCGAGGGCAAGCGGGTCCTGGTCGGCTACGAACGCGCCTTGCAAGACACCGATTTCATCAACCAGGCCCAGGCCCTGAAATTGCCTCTGCGCCAGGTGGCGTGGTCGCCCGAAGACAGCCCACTGCAGGTAGCTCAAGCAGCCTGGCATTTTTTCCGCAACCTCGACCCGGCGCTGATTCACTTCAACATCTCCTGGCGGCGGCGGATGTGGCTGGTGCCACTGATCGCCCGCATCGCCACCCAGGCCCGCCTGATCGGCACTATGCGCGCCATCCCGG
>DAIMCQ010000028.1:0-22781 GCA_036726285.1 Azonexus sp. | reverse complement strand
CGCCTGCAGACCGACTACATCGACCTCTATCAACTGCACTGGCCGGAACGCAACCAGCCGATGTTCGGCCAATGGCAGTTCAACCCGGCCAACGACCGGGCCGGCACCCCCATCCGGGAACAGCTCGAAGCACTCAGCGAACTGATCAAGGAAGGCAAGATACGCAGCATCGGCGTCTCGAACGAACACCCCTGGGGCATCATGCAATTCGTTCGGCTCGCCGACGAGCTCGGCCTGCCCCGCATCGTCTCGACACAAAACGCCTACAACCTGCTGAACCGGACCTTCGAAGGTGGCCTCAGCGAAGTCTGCCATCACGAAAATGTCGGGCTGCTGGCCTATTCGCCACTCGCCTTCGGCCTGCTCAGCGGCAAATATCTCGATGACGCCGGCGCACCGGGACGTTTGAAACTATGGCCGGCATTCGGCCAACGTTACACCAAGCCAAACGTCGCACCGGCCATCGCTGCCTACGTCGAACTGGCCCGCCAACACGGGCTGACACCAACCCAACTGGCGCTCGGCTTCGTTCGCTCGCGCTGGTTCGTCGCCAGCAGCATCATCGGCGCCTCCTCGCTTGCGCAATTGAAGGAAACCCTGCCAGCCTCGCTGACACCGATTTCGCAGGAACTGCTCGACGCCATCGACGCCATCCATCTGCGTTACACCAATCCCGCCCCATGAGTGCTTCGCTGTTTGTCGCGCTGGCAGAGGCCCTCGCTGCCAGCGACATCGATACCAAAGTCTCGCTGACCGAAACCCTGGCCGCCGACTGGCTGGCCGGCAAACTGGACTGGCATGATGCCACCCCGGCTGCACTCGCTTGCGGCCGACCAGACAAGCCCGAGCTGGTCCAGCCCAAAGAGGTCGAGCAACGCAATCCGCAAACGCCGGAAGGCCGCGCCCGCCTGCTGCATGCCATCGTTCACATCGAATTCACCGCCATCAATCTGGCGCTCGATCACGCCGCACGTTTCCGCACCATGCCCGAGCAGTATTACGCCGACTGGATCGCCGTGGCGGCCGAAGAGGCCATGCACTTCAACCTGCTGCGCCAGCGCCTGCGCTCGCTGGGTCACGATTACGGCGACTTTCCCGCCCATGCCGGGCTATGGGAAATGGCTGAAAAAACGGCCGGCGACGTGCTGGCCCGCATGGCCCTGGTCCCCCGCCTGCTCGAAGCCCGCGGCCTCGATGCCACGCCACCGATCCAGCGCCGCCTCGAAGCCTGCGGCGACCACGAATCAGCCCGCGCCCTCGACATCATCCTGCGCGACGAAATCACCCACGTTGGCCTGGGCGACCGCTGGTTCCGCCACCTGTGCGCCGAACGCGACCTGCCGGCGGAAGAAACCTACCGCCAACTGCTCAACGACTACAACGCCCCCTGGCCGCAGGCAACGATGAACACCGCCGCCCGCCTGGCCGCCGGCTTCAGTGCCGAAGAACTGGCCAGCCTGAGCACCCGTCGCAGCGCTTAGACGCCAGGTGCCGTCAGCCGGATGGCGGCAGCCATTTGAGCAAAGCGGCATAAAGCAGATCGGGATCGACCGGCTTGGCAATATGGGCATCCATCCCGGCAGCCAGACACGCCTCGATATCATCACCAAATGCATTGGCGGTCAGCGCCAATATCGGTATGCCCGCGTAAGCCGGCATTTGACGCAGGCGACGGGTTGCTTCCAGCCCGTCCATCACCGGCATCTGCACATCCATCAGGATCAGTGCATAGGCATTGTCGAGCGCCTTGCGCAACACCTCGAGACCGTCGACCGCAACGTCCAGCTCCAGCCCGACAGCGGAAAGCAATTCAATGGCCACTTCACGATTAATCTCGTTGTCTTCGGCCAACAGAATGCGTTGCCCGCCATGCCGGTCGATCAGGCGATGCTCCAGTGCAAGCGAATCGGCGCCGGGTCTTGCCGGTAAGCCGCTCACCATCTGCAACAAGCCATCGTATAAGGCCGAAGCCGAGACCGGCTTGAGCAGAACGGAGTGAATGCCCGCAGCCAAACACCTGGCGCGCTCCAATTCGTTATCGTAGGCCGTTACCAGAAGATGCAATGGCCGATTCGCCAGCGGCAGCCGAGCCAATGCCTCCGCCGCCTCCACCCCGCCCATGCTCGGCATGCACCAATCGAACAGGACAATATCAAAAGCCTGCCCCGACTGGTCGGCCGCCGTTATTTTTGCCAACCCTTCTTCGGCGCTAGCCGCCTGCTCCGGCAACAAGCCCTGGATGGCCAGCATGTCGGCCAAGACCTGCCGCGCCTCGAGGTGGTCATCCACCACCAAAACACGCTTACCGGCCAGAGACGACAAAGGCGGCCGAGCCGAAAACCGCCTCCCATCGCGACCTAGCCGCGCCGTAAACCAGAACCGGCTGCCCTTGCCTGGAACGCTATCGACGCCAACTTCGCCGCCCATCATCTCGGCGAGGCGCCGACTGATCGTCAACCCCAACCCGGTACCGCCATATTTCCGCGAAATCGAACCGTCAGCCTGCTCAAAGGGGGCAAACAGCCTCGCCTGCGCATCGGCTGCAATCCCGATTCCCGTATCGCGAACCTCGAATCGCACCAGCACCTGGCTCCCCGCCTCTTCCAGTATCCCGGCGCGAACGATGATTGAGCCTTGCTCGGTGAATTTCACCGCGTTGCCGACAAAGTTGAGCAACACCTGACCGAGGCGCAAGGCATCGCCCTGAAAGGTACCGCTCAGGGCAGGAGAAACACCCCTGACCAATTCGATGCCCTTCATGCAAGCCCGCTCCGCCGTCATGTCGCAAACCGAGTCGAACACCCTCTCCATATCGAAACTGCTGTACTCAAGATGCAATTTGCCGGCTTCGATTTTCGAAATATCGAGGATGTCGTTAATGATGGACAGCAGATGATGTGCCGCATCGTTGATTTTCTTCAGCCGCTCGACCTGACGGACATCGACGATTTCTTTTTGCAGCAGATGCGTCAGGCCGACAATCGCATTCATCGGCGTCCGGATTTCATGGCTCATATTGGCCAGGAAGGCACTTTTCGTCAGATTGGCACGCTCGGCAACATCGCGCGCCAGCGCCAGCGCATCATTCGCCTCAGCCAGATCGCGCGTCCGTTGCGCCACCTTGAGATCGAGATCCTCCGCCCACTGTCGCAAGGCACCGGTTTGCTGACCGATGGTATCGAGCAGTTGATCGAACAACACCCCCAAGCGTGCCAACTCGTCATTGCCGGGCAATTGGCCGACCCGAGCGGCCAGATCGCCCTTGCTCACCGCCCGCATAACCCGCTCCAGCGCATCCAACGGATTCAGGATGCCACGAGCCAGACGCCACGAAAGCCAGGTTGCCAGCAACGCAGCCACGACCAGCGACAAAAAGACCAGCCCTATTGCCTTCCCGCGAAAGGCGACGAAAGGTGCCTCCGGAATACCGACATACAGTATCCCGACCCGCGCTCCAGCATAGTCGACCAAAGGTTCGTAAGCGGTTACCGCCCAGTGATCGACGACAAATGCCCGATGTATCCACGTCTCGCCCCGATCGAGAACGGCCTCCTTGACCGCCTGCGAAACACGGGTACCAACCGCCCGTTCGCCATTGTCATGCCGTACGCTGGTAGCGACCCTGACATCATCGAGGAAAACCGTGACCGTGCCGCTTGCCCCCAACTGACGCAAGCCACCCGCCATGACGATATCGGAAAGATAGTCGACATGCCGCTCATTGCGATTGAGCAAAGCCCCACCCACGACCATTGCAATGACCTGCCCTGCCTCGTCGCGCATCGGTACGGCCGCCACCACGACCAGACCACGCTCTTCGCTGCGGCGCTCGCTCGGCGTCGCCATCGGCGTATCAACCAGATCGAGACGGGCCCTTGCAGGCAAATCACCGCCCAGCCGGCCCAGTTGCGCGGCCGAAACGATTTCCAGCCCAACCCGGGCATCGCCCCGCGCCAGCGCATCACCCAGGACTTTGAAATCGACATAGCCTGCTCCCGCCTCAAGAACCTGGCTGGCGGCCAGCACCATCCCACGGGGATCGAGCACGGCAAGAAAATCGAAATTCACATTTTCCTGACGCGAGGCCAGCACTTCCGCCAGCGAAATGCCCCGGCTTTCCTGCCGCACAAGGCTCCGCATCCGCCGGGAATCGGCCAGACTACGAGCCGAAGACAGGGTCTCCTGCTGAACATGCGCCAAATGACTGCGAGCCATCGCCAAATCGCCGACGACCTTATGCCTTAGCAAGCGGTCAAAATACGCATTGCCGAGCACGAATAGCACCATGCCCAGCACCGGAATGGCCAACATGGGCAGCCAGGCCAAAACCCATAGCCGCCATTTGAGCGACCCAAGCTGAAAATAGCGCATCAGCTGCGACGGCTTGATTGCTTCTGGAATGATGCTTTCCCCAACCTTCCCTGTACCTCGGGCAATGTTCGGACGCCAGAGGAAATATATTTTTATAGCCTGAAATGATGCGCCGATGCGCCAATGAAGGCAAATCCGAGCATTATCGCGAGCCAGCCGGTTTCCGAGCAGCCGGAAATAGAGTAAACTAATAATATCAATGCGTTGATCCATCGCCCGCAGGGCTCCCGAGCAGCTACCGCTTTACCCCTCGTTTGCAGTTCACTTTGCAGGTCTCACCATTGAATCGCCCCCTAGGCATAGCTGCGTCAGGGGAACTCAGGCCGCCCGACCATCGGGCATACACGCCGCAAGCCAATAAAAGCAAGCCGCGGCGTCGAAAGGAAACAGCATGACATCTCCCGCTGAAAGCTTTGCCGATCTCGGCCTAAGCGCATCGCTTCTTCAAACCCTGGCTGAAATCGGTTACGAAACGCCGTCTCCGATCCAGGCGCAGTGCATCCCCATCCTGCTTGATGGTCATGACCTGATCGGTATGGCCCAGACCGGCACCGGCAAGACCGCCGCTTTCGCGCTGCCGCTGATGGAACAGATCGATGTCAAGGTCAGCAAGCCGCAGGCCCTGATCCTGACGCCGACCCGCGAACTGGCGATCCAGGTCGCCGAAGCCCTGCAAAGCTACGCCAAGAACCTGCCCGGCTTTCACGTGCTGCCGATCTACGGCGGCCAGAGCTACACCATCCAGCTGAAGCAGCTGTCGCGCGGCGCTCACGTCATCGTCGGCACGCCGGGTCGTGTCATGGACCATCTGGAGCGCAAGACGCTCAATCTCGACAACCTGAAGACCCTGGTTCTCGACGAAGCAGACGAAATGCTGCGCATGGGCTTCATCGACGACGTCGAGTGGATTCTCGAACGCACCCCGGCCCAACACCAGACCGCGCTATTCTCGGCCACCATGCCGGAGCAGATTCGCCGCGTCGCCCAGAAATACCTGGTCGAACCGCGCGAAATCAAGATCAAGTCGGCGACCACGACCGTTGCCGCCATCCGCCAGGTTTACTGGCAGGTTTCCGGCATGCACAAGCTCGATGCCCTGACCCGCATCCTCGAAGTCGAAGAGGATTTCGATGCCGCCATCATCTTCGTGCGCACCAAGACCGCCACCGTCGAGCTGGCCGACAAGCTGTCCGCCCGCGGTTACGCCGCTGCCGCCCTGAACGGCGACCTCAACCAGCAAATGCGTGAGCGGGTCATCGAGCAGTTGAAGTCCGGCGCCCTCGACATCGTCATCGCCACCGACGTCGCCGCGCGCGGCATTGACGTGCCGCGCGTCAGCCACGTCGTGAACTACGACATTCCGTACGACACCGAAGCCTATGTGCACCGCATCGGTCGTACCGGCCGTGCCGGCCGCACCGGCAACGCCATCCTGTTCGTCGCCCCGCGTGAAATCCGCATGCTGCGCACCATCGAGCGTGCCACCCGCCAGCCGATCGCGCCGCTGACCCTGCCCAGCCGTGCCGACGTCACCAACAAGCGCGTTTCCGACTTCAAGGAACGCGTCGTCGAAGTGCTCAATGCCGAAGGTCTCGATTTCTTCGCCAACATCGTGTCGCAAATCGCCGAAGAACAGAATGTCGGCGCCGAAGAAGTCGCTGCCGCCCTGGCCATGATGGCCCAGGAAAACAAGCCGCTGCAAATCGCCGGAGAAGATCCCCCGCCGCCGCGCCCGATGGCGGCTGACAGCCGTGGCGAACGTCGCCCGGGCAGCTTTGGCGACCGCGAACGCAAGCCGCGTTTCGAAGGCGGCGACCGTCCGCGTTTTGAAGATCGTGGCGACAAGCCCCGCTTCGACGACAAACCGCGCCGTCCGGCCCCGGCTGGCGACATGGTGCGCTACCGCATCGACGTAGGTCGCGAGCATGGCGTCCAGGTCAAGGACATCGTCGGTGCCATCGCCAACGAAGCCGGCATCGAAAGCCGTTTCATCGGCCGCATCGGTCTTTATGAAGATTCCAGCACGGTCGAACTGCCGGCCGGCATGCCCGCCGAAGCATCGAATGCCCTGAAGCGCACCCGCGTTCGCGGCGTACCGATCAACCTGCGCCCGGATGAAGGCCGTCCGGACGGCGGTGGTGAGCGCAAGTTTGAAGGCGATCGCGGCGGCTTCAAGAAGAAGAAATTCGGCGACCGCTGATTCATCGCCCGATCCACAGCAAGGCCACGGCTCACCCCGTGGCCTTTTTCTTGTCCGGAAACTTTGTGCTGCACTTTCGGCACAATGCCCCCACGTCCGGCAAACCCGACACCGAGCACGGCCCGGTTCAACCCGAACTGCTTGACTCAATCCACATTATTGCGAATAATTCTCAATACTGAAATTAACGGTTAGCCTGCCCGGTAACCGTTTCTTGACTCAGCCCCAGCCAGCCATCCGGATCCCCGGCGAGCCAGCCAGTTTTCAATAAATTCTGGAGCGCCTCATGGAAAACTCCGACATGTCGGTCGAACTTCGACTAGCCGCCGTCATTCATCTCCTCTCTTCTTCCGCCCTGCGCGGCACGACGCTGAACAAGACCGAGGCGCTGCGCGCGCATCTGCGCGGCATCGCCATGCAGGACGGCCTCAACCCTTACCTGAAGAGCACCCTGCAGGAAGTGTTGGGCGGCTGGGAAGCGGTGCAGTGTCACCCGAACTCGGTTCCTGTCGATTTTTACCCGATGACCGCGCCCGGTTGCCACGTTCACTGAAAGAGAGAAAAGATGTCCCGATACACCGGCCCCCGTCTCAAAGTCCTGCGCGCCCTCGGCGTCGATCTGCCCGGCCTGTCCCGCAAATCGATGCAGGACCGCCCACAGCCGCCCGGACAGCATGGCGCCCGCAAACTGAGCGGTCGCAAGTCCGAATTCGGCCTGCAGTTGATGGAAAAGCAGAAGCTGCGCTACAACTACGGCCTCTCCGAGCGCCAGTTGCGCCGCGTCGTGCTCGACGCCAAGAAGGATCGCGGCGCCACCGGCAACAAGCTGGTCGAACTGCTCGAGCGTCGCCTCGACAACCTGGTCTTCCGCGCCGGTTATGCCCCGACCATTCCCGCCGCACGACAACTGGTCAGCCACGGCCACATCGCCCTGAACGGCCGTCGCGTCACGATCCCCTCGATCCGCATCAGGATCGGAGACAGCTTCGGCCCGACCGAACACGGGCGCAGCCTGTTTGCCATCAAGGCTTCGCTTGAGGCGCCCGCCCTCGAACGACCGGAATGGATCGCCTTTGACCCCGCCACCCAGCAGGCCAGGCTCGGTCACCTGCCGGATGTCGATGCCGCGCCCTTCCCGCTCGACCTGCAACGCATCGTCGAGTACTACGCAACGCGAATGTAAACGCCAAGCCGGATTCTTCATTTCCCGTTCGCCATCCAGTCGCCACCGCCAGTCGGTGGCATTTTTTATTCCACAAATACCCAAATCGCATTATTGCGAACAATTCCCGTTTACAACACTACATAAGCCCGCTAAGATAAGAACCGTTCTCAACAACAGAAAGCTTTCGATGCCCAGCATGCTTTTCAACGTCACGCTCGCCGGCCTCGTCCTCTGGATGTTGCTGGGCGGTGTCCCGCACTGAAATCAAGGAGCCCGAGATGGCAAATAGCGAATTGTGGGCCGGCGCACTGAGTTTGTTGCTGATCCATCACGAAACCGGTTGCCCGCATTCGGCACTGAATGCCGCACGCCTGCTCGAGCGCATCGGCGAAATGGAAGACCTGGACGATGCAACCCGCTGCCTCTGCGAAAGAGCCAGCACGCGCCTGAGCAACGGAAAGGAAAATCATCATGCTTGCGCCGCTTAAGAACCGCGACATCCTGGAATGCGACCTGGCCGATCCGCAATCGGATCTCAGCCTGCCTTCGCCGATCCAGCAACGCCAGTACGACCGCATGGCAAGCGAAGTGACGGCCTTGCGCCAGGCCTTGCGCGAATCCCGCCGCGCCCAGCGCAAGAGTGCGACCAGTACCACCCGGCGCATCGTTTCGCAAATCAACGAAATCAATCGTCTGAAGACCCTGAACCACAACCTGCAAAAAAAACTGGCCGACTACCAATCGGGTCAGGCAATCATCGAACTCGGGCGTCGCCTGGTCGAACTCAGCGAAAACAATCACCTGCTGAGCCAGACCGCCCAACGTGTCTGGTTTCTCGAAAAGACCCTTCAGGCAGCCCACAGCGAGTTCGCCAATCTCGCCGCCGAACGCGACGCCCTGCTGCAACAGATTCAAACCAAACGCTGATTGCCAGCAGCCCCAGTCACCGCCTTTCAGCCAGCCAACCGGATATCCGGCCAGCCAGTGCGTTATCGCCCAGGAGCCCGACGATGTCCGACTTTCCCTACCACGTTGCCGGCGGCAGCTTTACCGCCAAACCCCGCGCCGAGAATCTTGCCGAGCTGCTGCACCTGAGCGCGTCCTCCGAAGATCAGCGCGCCGTCCCAGTACGCGGCTCCCGGCGCCGCAAACTCTGGGATATTCCCCATAAATTCCACTGCCCGGTCATCGGCGTCTGCTTCGGCGTACTGGAATTACGTACGCTGATGGCCAAGGTCATGGTCTTTCCACGCGACAGCAGCGACTTCCTGCTCCACACGACAGCGGTCGGCGCCTGCGAAAGCCGCTCCCGCCTGGCCGAACTGTTGCAGAAGGCGCTGGAAAAGCGCTGCCAGACCATCATTCGCCGCTTCGCCCAAGCCAAGACGGCCGATGCGCTGCTTACCTGCTGGCGCGCCGCTGCCGACCATGGCAACGAGATTCCCGCCGCACTCTGGGCGGCCTGGACACACCCCGCCTGCGATGCCGAACTGGAGCAGCTGATTTACGGCGACATCCACATGATCCAGCATCAGATCGGCAGCAGCATCCGCACCGATCTGACGACGCTGAAGAATCTGAAGCAGGAAAACCAGCTCTGGCGCCAGCAACTGGCCGCGGCGCAGGCCGAAATCGAAGCGCTACGTTGCAACCGCGTTCGCGATACCCAGGGCCTGGAGCAACGCCTCGGCGAACTGCAGGTCGAACTGGCCGGCAAGGATGCCTGCATAGCCAAACTGAATGCCGAACTGGCCAAGCTGCGCGACAGCCTGCCCGACCTCAAGGACCGCCAAGTGCTTGCCCGTCGGGCGAATGATGCGGAAGCGCGCGCCAGCGCGCTGCTGGCCCGCGTCGCCGAACAGCAGGACGAACTTGAGCGCCAGCAGGATCTATCGCGTCACGCCAACGAAACCATCCGCCACCTGCTTGCCGCCAGTGATGAAGTTGCCGAGGCGCCGGAAGCGTTCAATGCCCCGGCCAACCTCTCCGGTAAATGCATCCTGTGTGTCGGCGGCCGCTCCGGCGCAGTCGACGCCTACCGCCAGATCGTCGAGCAGCGGGGCGGTCGATTCCTGCATCACGACGGCGGCCTGGAAGAAAGCCTGCACCGTATCGATGCCGCACTCTCAGCCGCCGACCTGGTGGTCTGTCAAGCCGGCTGCATCAGCCATAACGCCTATTGGCGGGTCAAGGAACAGTGCAAACGCAGCGGCAAACAATGCGTTTTCATCAAGGGCGCCGGCGTCTCGAGTTTTGGTCGAGTCGTCAGTGCGGCTTGCAGCACAAGCGAAAGCGCGGGAATTGTCGAAACCCATGAATCAAGCAGGGTTAGTTGTTGACAACAATTCTCAATTACCAAATAATAGGATCCATTCTCGTTTGTATTTAGGTTTACGATGAACACTCAGCCCAAAACTCCACCGCCTGCCCCCACCGGCGATAACGCAGCCCTCCGGCCACGCGTCGATAGCGGCGACATCCTGCGAGGCAACAGTGCCGTCGAAATCGAGCATGCCGGCCAGCGCTACCTGCTCCGGGTAACACGCGAAAACAAGCTGATCCTGACCAAATAGATTCTCTCCGTTGTAAATCTCTCGTTTCCACAGCCAGCGAGCCCAAAGCCAGCAAGCCATGGACTTTTTTGCTCGGCGAACTTCCGAAAATCACCAACGCCAATGAGTTACGCCCTCTCCCGCCCTTCCAACACCCAGCGCACAGGTTTATTGGGTGTCGTGGTCGGCCTGCATGTCGGAATTTTTCTGCTGATCCTGGCCGCCAAGACCGTTGTGCCGCAGATCATGGAAATCCCGATGGTGGTCGACCTGCTGCAGCCACCGGAAGTCGAAAAGCCGCCCGAGGCCAAACCGCTGCCGGTCGCCAAGCCGCAACCCGTCAAGCAACAGCACCAGATGCCCACGCCGGCACCGAAGACCCCGACGCCGGTTCTTGAAACAACCAGCAGCAACGTACCTGCGCCATCCGCACCGGTCGCACCACCGGCCGAGAGCAAGCCAACCCCGCCCGCTGCACCGGCGGAGCCGGTCAGCCAGGCCCGTTTCGATGCCGATTACCTGAAGAACCCGGCCCCGGCCTACCCACCGCTTTCCCGCCGCATGGGCGAAGAAGGCAAGGTCATCCTGCGCGTTTCGGTGACGCCGCAAGGCCTGGCCGACAGCGTCGAGATCAAGACCTCGTCGGGCAGCACCCGCCTCGACGAAGCCGCGCAGAAGACCGTGCGCAACTGGAAATTCATACCGGCCAAACGCGGCGATGCCGCAGTACAGAGCTGGGTCCTGGTCCCCATCATTTTCAAATTGGAGCAATAGCATGCAGGAAAACTCTTTCGGTTTCGCCCACCTGTGGGCCAGCGGCGACAGCATCTCCCACGCCGTCGCCATCATCCTGGCCATCATGTCGATTGCCAGCTGGTATCTGATCCTGGCCAAGGCCTGGGATTGGTGGACTGTCCGTCGCGCGGCCCGCGCCATGGGCGCCTTCTGGGCATCGAGCAGCGTCGCCGAAGGCATCGAGCATCTGCGCCAGGCCGGTGCAGATAGCCCCTATGTCCAACTCGCCACCCAGGCCAATTGCTGCAACAACGATTGCGAAGCGGCCCCGGGGCGTCTCGCTTCCCGCTTCGATCCCTCTGAACAGATGGAACGTGCCCTGCGCCAACAACTCTCCAGCACCCAGGCCGGCATGGAAAACGGTCTGACCCTGCTCGCCACCACCGGTGCCACCGCCCCCTTCGTCGGCCTGCTCGGCACCGTCTGGGGCATCTACCACGCCCTGCTGGCGATTGGTCTGTCCGGCCAGGCGGCACTGGAAAAGGTCGCCGGTCCGGTTGGCGAAGCGCTGATCATGACCGCCGCCGGCCTGGCCGTCGCCCTGCCCGCCGTCTTCGCCTACAACGCCTTCACCCGCGCCAATCGCGTCATCCTGGCCGACCTCGACGCCTTCGCCCACGACCTGCACGCCTTCTTCACGGTCGGCAAGCCGTTTGTCGCCAACAGCGCCCAGATCCACCCGATGCGCGCCCGCGCCGCCACGGAGGCCGCATAACATGGCCATGGGAAGCTTCAATTCACCCGGCGTGCAAGCGCCGACGGCGGAAATCAACATGACGCCGCTGGTCGATGTGATGCTGGTGCTGCTCATCATCTTCATCATCACCGCGCCGCTGATGACGCACTCGGTGAAAGTCGACCTGCCGCGCGCCTCCAGCCTGCCGACCAACGAGAAGCCGCTGACCTTGAAAGTCTCGATCAATGCCGACAGCAAGGTCTTCATCGGCAGCGAGCCAGTTGACCAGGCCGCGCTGGAAGCCCGCTTCCGCGACGCCGTCGCCCAGGACGCCAATGTCGAAATGCATCTCAAAGCCGACCGCAACACCCGCTACGAATCGGTGGCCGAAACCATGAGTGCCGCCCGCCGGGCCGGTCTGAGCAAAATTGGCTTCGTTACCCAGCCGGGAGCAGAGACGCAGTAAGCCGCGCTTTTAATTTTTTACTCGTGTAGTCAAACAATCCTCTCGCCAGCCAGCCAACGAAGCCAGCCAGTCCACAGAGGGACGCCAAGCTTCGCCGCCAGCCAGGCAGAGACTTTTCAGGGAGTCTTGCCGTGTTGTCCACAAAAAAACTAATCACCGCTCTGGCGTTTTCCGCTGTCCTGGCCGCTCCGGCCCTGGCCCTCGAATATCCGATCGGCGTGCCGCAACAGCGCGCCGGTATGGAGGTCGCCGCCGTCTATCTGCAACCGGTTGAAATGGAACCGGAAGGCATGATGAAGAAGGCCGCCGAATCGGATATCCACATCGAAGCCGACATCCACGCGCTGGCCAACAACCCGAACGGCTTCGAGGAAGGGGCATGGATTCCCTACCTCGTCGTCAAGTTCGAAGTCGCCAAGATCGGCGCCGACTTCAAGGTTGCCGGCGAATTCATGCCCATGGTCGCCAACGACGGCCCGCACTATGGCGACAACATCAAGCTGGCCGGCCCGGGCAAGTACAAGGTGAAGTACACGGTTCTGCCGCCGTCGGCCAACCCGCACTCGCATTTCGGCCGCCATACCGACCGCGCCACCGGCGTTCGCCCTTGGTTCAAGCCGTTTGAAGTCGAATACGAATTCACCTACGTCGGCATCGGTAAAAAAGGCGGCTACTGATCATGAAGCTCGCCAAGATAACCGCTGCGCTCGTCGCGGCGGGGCTGGCCCTGCCCGCCCTCGCCGCGACGGATGCCGCCACGCTGGAAAAACTCGCCGCCCGCCTGGAAAAGCTGGAAGCCCGCAATGCCGAACTGGAAAAACAGGTCAAGGCACTGAAGGGCGAAAGCGAAGAGATTGCCAAGGGTCTCGACAGTCCCCGCCTCTCTGAAAACGAGCCCGATCTGACGGTACGCCTGAAGGCGGTCGAAAAAGATCAGCTGAACATGAAGAAGGCGCAAAAGATCGCCGAAGGTCTGGACGGCATCAAGGTGGGCGCTTCGCTGGCCACCGTCATGCAGCACGCCAACGGCCTGCCGAAAAATGTAGACGGTGGCAGTAGCCAACTCAACTACCGGGCCGACGTCTCGGTCGAACTGCCGCTCAAGCCGCTCGGCGACATCGAGCACAAGCTCTTCGCCCATCTGCGCATGGGCCAGGGCCTGGGTATGAACGCGGCGTTCACCAATCTCGGCCACTTCGCCAGCGCCCCGAATGCCTTGGCCTTCCGCGCCTCCGGCCTCGACCCGGATTCGTCGGTCACCATCCTCGGTCAAGCCTGGTACCAGGCGGCGATCCCGCTGCCCTTCCTCGGTTTCAAGCCCTACTCGCGGGAAACGCTGGAGGTCACCTTCGGCAAGATGGACATCTTCGGCTTCTTCGACCAGAACGCCGCTGCCGGCGACGAATCCAAGCAGTTCCTCAACTCCGTCTTCGTGCATAACCCGCTGCTCGATGCCGGCGGCGAAGTCGGCGTCGATGCCAACGGCTTCCAGCCCGGCTTCATCGCCTCCTACCTCAATTACTTCAACAAGGTCGAACCGTGGCGCTTGTCGGTCGGCGTCTTCGGCACCGGCGACAAGGGTGCCAACTACCAGCGCAGCCTGTCTTCGCCGCTGCTCATGGTGCAGGCCGAAAAGCAATTGAAACTGTTCGGCGGCCTCACCGGCAACTACCGTCTTTACGGCTGGAATCGCAGCCAGGGCGCCGACTACGACGGCAACCTGAACAAGCACACCGGGATCGGCGCCTCGATCGACCAACGGATCGGCGACGGCATCAAGGTCTTCGCCCGTTACGGCAAGCTGGTCAAGGGCGAGCTGGCCTTCAACCAGGCGGCGACCGCCGGTGCCGAGTTCTCAGGCAGTTACTGGGGACGCGGTGCTGACGCCATCGGCGTTGCCGGTGCCTGGCTGCAATCGGGCAAGGCCTATCGCGGCAGCACGGCATTCGGCTACCTCGAAGACGAACCGAGCGACAGCTCGCTCGCCCGCAGCGTGGCCTACAGCTACACGCCGCGCGGTGCCGAGAATCTGGCGGAAATTTATTACCGCTACCGCCTGACGCCGCAATTCGAACTGACGCCGGACTTCCAGTACATCACCAACGGCGGCGCCAACCCGGATGCCAAGTCGGTCAAGGTGTTCGCCATCCGCGCCAATATCGCCTACTAAGGAAACCTGATGAAACAGACTCTCTTTTCCGTGGCCCTCGGCCTGCTACTGGCCTCCACGACAGCACTGGCCGACGACATGCCGACCTTCAAGCTGCTGATGAAAGACGGCCGTTTTCTGCCGGAAACCATTGAAGTGCCGGCCGGCACCCGCTTTCGCCTGGAAGTGAAGAACGAGGGCCCGGGGGCCACGGAATTCGAGAGTCTGGAACTGAAAAAGGAACTGGTGCTCGCCCCCGGCGTCACCCGCAGCCTGGTCTTCTACCCGATGAAGCCGGGCACTTACAAATTCTTTGACGATTTCCACCCGGATACCGGTCAGGGCCGGATCGTCGCCAAGTAAGCCATTAAAAAAAACCAACCGCGCACAACGGAGCACAGCATGGGTAACGCCTTTTTCGTAGTCTGGCGGGAGAGCCTCGAAGCCTTCCTGATCGCCGGCATTCTCTACGCCTGGTTGAAAGCCAACGACGATAGCGGCCGCGGTCGCAACGCCTTGTTCATTGGCCTGGCCAGCGGCGTCGGCCTGGCCATGCTGCTCGGTTGGGCCTTGCTGACGGTGCAGGACGAACTGACCGGCGAAGCGCTGGAACTGTTCCAGACCGGCACGCTGTTCGTTGCCTCGGCGCTGATTACCCAGATGGTGCTGTGGATGAAGAAGCACGGCCGGCAGATGAAGGCCCGCCTGCATGCCGAACTGGCTACCGCCGCCGAACGCTCCGGCTACCTCGGCGTGGCGGTCGTTGCGGCGCTGGCGGTAGCTCGCGAAGGCGCTGAAACG
Organism: Azonexus sp.; assembly: GCA_036726285.1. Lineage (GTDB taxonomy): Bacteria > Pseudomonadota > Gammaproteobacteria > Burkholderiales > Rhodocyclaceae > Azonexus. The sequence goes on along the minus strand of DAIMCQ010000028.1, from coordinate 7,606 downwards.
GTGATTTTCCTCTACGGCCTGGCCCAGGGCGGCGACATGAGCGCCCTCGCCGTCGGTTCGGTGACCGGCCTGGCCGGCGCCGGCCTGACCGCCTGGCTGGCCGCCAAGAGCCTGGCCAAGCTCAATATCGGCCTGTTGCTCCGCCTGTCGTCGATCCTGCTCCTCATCCTCGCTTCGGCGCTGCTCATCTCGGCGGTCGATCGCCTGATCGGCGCCGGTTACCTGCCCCCCCTGCTCGACCCGGTCTGGGACACCTCGCTATTGCTCGACGACAGCACCACCGGCGGCAAGCTGATCGCTGATTTCGCCGGCTATCGCGCCCGCCCGGCCCTGAGCAGCCTGCTGGTCTGGGCCGGCTACTGGGGCCTGGTCATCATCGGCCATCGGGCAAGCCGTCATGGCTGAACATGCGCTGACTTTTCACCGGCAGATACCGCGCAGTCGCCTGGCGGCCGCCGGCCTGTTCCTGCGCCGTCACCGCAAGCCGATCATCGCCATCCAGTGGCTGGTCGTCGTGCTCTATGCCGCAATGGTGATCATTCCCGCCTTCATGCCCCTGCCGCCGGAAAGCGCCCATCTCTGGGACAACCTGCGGCTGTTCTCGCAATTCTGCTTCTGGGGCCTGTGGTGGCCCGGCGTGATGATCGCCACCGTGACCATGGGCCGCGTCTGGTGCGGCTTGTTCTGCCCGGAAGGCTTCATTTCCGAACAGATCAGCCAGTACGGCCGCGGCAAGGCGCTGCCCGGCTGGCTGAAATGGTCGGGCTGGCCCTTCGTCGCCTTCATCTGCACCACCGTTTACGGCCAGTTGGTCAGCGTTTACGAATACCCGCAAGCCGCCCTGCTGGTCCTTGGCGGCTCGACCATCGCCGCCATCGTCATCGGCCTGCTCTACGGCCGCGAGAAGCGCATCTGGTGCCGCTATCTGTGCCCGGCCTCGGGCGTCTTCGCCGTGCTGGCCAAGATCGCCCCGTTACACTACAAGGTCGATCGCGATGCCTGGGACAAGCACACCGGCGACTTCGAACCAGTCAACTGCGCGCCGCTGGTCGATGTCCGGCGCATGACCAGTGCCTCCGAATGCCACAGCTGCGGCCGTTGTGCCGGGCAGCGCGATGCGGTCAGCCTGAGCCTGCGTTCGCCCTTCTCGGAAGTCCTCGATTTCAACAACCCGGCCAAGACGCCGGACGCGCTGACCCTGGTCTACGGCGTACTCGGTGTCGCCACCGCCGCCTTCCAATGGACGCTCAGCCCCTGGCTGCTCGCCATCAAGCTGGCCACCGCCGAATGGCTGGTCGATCACGACTACTTTGCGCTGCTCGACAACGATGTGCCCTGGTGGCTGCTCACCCACTATCCGGAAGCCAGCGACCTGTTCACCTGGCTGGACGGCGGCCTGATTCTCGGCTACCTGCTCGGTGGCGGTTTCCTGCTCGGCAGCCTGTTGCTGGTCGGCCCGGGCATTGCGGCCCGATTGCTGCGCCATCCGCTACTCAGCTGGCAGCGCTTTGCCCTCGCCCTGGCGCCGCTCGCCGCAGCCAGCGTCATCCTTGGCCTGTCGATGCTGACCGTCACCCATCTCAAGGCCGAGCGCCTGACGCTGGTCTGGCTACCGTATTTCCGCATCACGCTGCTCAGCCTCGGTTGCCTGGGCAGCCTGTGGCTGGCCTTCAAACTGACCCTTCAAGCCGACTCGACCAACTGGCGCAAGCTCGCCGCCTTTACTGCGATGCTGCTGCCGGTCGGAACGATGGCAACAATGTGGACGCTGGTTTTCTTCATCTGGTGAGGAAAATTAACGCCAAGCCATCGTCGGCAAGGAAAATCCGGCGTAAAGTCCGGTCGGATCGGGCATCACCCGATTACGCAACATTCATCTCGGCAAGACCATGACGCAGCCAGTAGCCAACGCAATTCTCCTGATCGGCCATCCGAATGTCGGAAAATCGGTCCTCTTTCACCGCCTGACCGGCGCCTACGTCAACGTTTCGAACTACCCCGGAACCACCGTCGAGGTGACGCGCGCCAGCGCCCGCTTCGACCGCGAGGCCGCCCTGCTCGACACCCCGGGCGTGCTCGCCCTGCCCTCGCGCAGCGACGACGAACGGGCGACCATGCGCGCCCTGCTCAACGAGAACTCACGCAGCTTCGTGCAGGTTGGCGATGCCAAGAACCTGCGCCGGACGCTGACCCTGACCGCCTTGCTGGCCGAACTCGGCGTGCCGATGGTACTGGCCCTCAACATGCACGACGAGGCTGCCGCCCGCGGCGTCACCGTCGACATCCCTGCTCTGTCGGAAGAACTCGGCATCCCTGTTCTGGCCACCGTCGCCACCGGCGGCGAGGGCATCGGCGAACTGACCGGCAGCCTGAGCGAAGCCCAGCGCCCGGAAGCCATGTTGCGCTACGACGCGGATATCGAAGCCGACATCGCCGGCGTTGCCGACAGCATTCTGCGCCTGGCGCCGCATCCCCGGTTGGCGGCGCGCGGCCTGGCCATCCTCTATCTCGGCGGCGACTCGGAAGTGGTGCACTGGCTGGAAGCGACCGCCGGGGCGCAGTTCGCCGAACTCGAACAATTGCGCCAGACGGCCATCGGCCGGGCCGAAGGCGACCTGCCGACCCTGCTCGCCCGCGAACGCACCGAAGCCGCCGATACCCTGGCGGCCAGCGTCATCCAGCGTGCGGTGAAGAGCAGCCCGCTGCTGTCGCAACGGATCGGCCAGTATGTCGTGCATCCAGTCTGGGGCATCCCCATCCTGCTCGGCGTGCTCTACGTCGTCTATCAGTTCGTCGGCGTCTTTGGCGCAACGACCCTGGTCGGGCTGATGGAGAAGGACCTTTTCGAAGGTCTCCTCAACCCGGCCTTCACCGATTTCGTCGCCAGCACGGTCAGCCTGCCCTGGCTTTCCGACATGCTGGTCGGCCAGTACGGTTTATGGACCATGGGCATGACTTACGCGCTGGCCCTGATCCTGCCTATCGTCAGCACCTTCTTCCTGGCATTCGGTGTACTTGAGGATTCCGGCTATCTGCCACGCCTGACCGTCATCGCCAACCGCCTGTTCGCGCTGATCGGCCTCAATGGCCGCGCCGTGCTGCCGATGGTGCTCGGCCTCGGCTGCGTCACCATGGCGACGCTGACGACACGCATCCTGCACAGCCCACGCGAACGGCTGATCACCACCTTCCTGCTGGCGCTGGCCATTCCCTGCTCGGCCCAGCTCGGCGTCGTCCTCGGCATGCTCGGCGGCGTCTCTTTCACCGCCGTCCTGGTCTGGGCCCTGGCCATGGTCGGCGTCCTGCTGCTGGCCGGCTTCCTCGCCGCCAAGCTGATTCCCGGCCGGCGCATTCCGCTGGTCACCGAACTGCCACCGATGCGTCTGCCGATTCTCGGCAATGTGCTGAAAAAGACCGGCGGCCGGCTCAAGTGGTACCTGATCGAAGTCATCCCGCTTTTCCTGCTCGGCACCTTCATCATGTTTGCCCTCGACAAGAGCGGCGCCCTGCCCGGCATCATCCGCGCCGGCGAACCGCTGGTCTCCGGCTGGCTCGGCCTGCCGGCGGAAGCCTCGGCAGCTTTCGTGATGGGCTTCCTGCGCCGCGACTTCGGCGCCACCGGGCTGTTCGCGATGTCGCACAGCCTGTCGCCGATCCAGGCCGTGGTCGGCATGATCACCATCACGCTGTTCATCCCCTGCTTTGCCAGCCTGATGATGATGGTCAAGGAACAGGGCCTCAAAACCGCCATGGCCATGCTGGCCATGATCGTCCCCTTCGCCTTCCTCATCGGCGGCCTGTTCAACATCGCGCTGCGCGCTCTCTGGTCCTGATCATGAGTCCGAAACACGAAGCCCGCCTGCCGCTCGCCTTCATTCCCGCCGGCAGCGAAGTTCGCCTCGCCGCCCTGGGTAACGAGATCGACGCCCTGCAGCGCGAACAACTCACCGCCTACGGCCTGGCCGAAAACCGCCCGCTAACGGTACTGCAGCAACGGCCAATGACGGTCATTCTGGCCGACGAGGTGGAACTGGCGCTGGAGCACGCAGTGGCTCGCTACATCTGGGTAGAAAAGAAAGATAATGAGAACGGTTCGTAATTAGTTGAAACTAAAGAACTTTTTACCCACGCCACGCTCAAATCTCCAGTTGCACCTTTAGAATACGGCACGGGTAAGCCAGCTCCTGCCGCCAGCCAGCCTGCTGATCAACCAATACTTCGGAGAACGCTATGAAAGGCGACAAGAAAATCATCGACATCCTCAACGGCCTGCTGGCCGGCGAACTGACCGCTGTCGACCAATACCTGATCCATGGCGAGATGTATGCCGACATGGGCTTTGCACATCTGGCCGAAAAATCGCTGCACGAGTCCGATCACGAACGCCAGCACGCCCGTGCCCTGATCCAGCGCATTCTTTTCCTCGAAGGCACACCCAACCTGGCCAAGCGAGACGCCCTGAAGGTCGGCAAGACCGTTCCGGAAATGCTCAAGTCCGATCTGGCCGTCGAATACAAGGTGGTCGGCGAACTGAAAAAGGCCATGGCCGCCTGTGAAAAGGCACAGGACTACGTAACCCGCGACATGCTCGGCGTCCAGCTTGAAGATACTGAGATGGACCATGCCTACTACCTCGAAAAGCAGATCCGCCTGATTGAACTGGTCGGTCTGCAGAACTACCAGCAGAGCCAGATGGGCTCCGGCAACCCGGCTTAAGGAGCGAGCATGAAAGGCGAAAAGAAAGTCATCGAAGCCCTGAACAAGGTGCTGAAGAACGAGCTGACCTCGATCAACCAGTATTTCCTGCATGCCCGCATGTTCCGCAACTGGGGCCTGGAAAAGCTCAACGACTACCAGTACAAGCAGTCGATCCGCGTCATGAAGGAAGCCGACGAACTGATCGAACGCGTGCTCTTCCTCGAAGGCCTGCCCAACCTGCAGAACCTGGGCAAGCTGCTGATCGGCGAAAACGTCGTCGAATGCCTGCAGGGCGACCTTAAGTACGAACGCGAGATCCAGCGCCCGCTGCTGGTCGAATCAATTGCCCTGTGCGAAGAGCTGCAGGACTACGTCAGCCGTGATCTGCTCGAGGAACTGCTCGAGCATTGCGAGGAAGCCATCGACTGGCTGGAAACGCAGCAAACCCTGATCAAGGACGTCACGCTGCCGAACTACCTGCAAGCCCACATGGAACCGGGCGAAGGCTGAACGCCGCCAAGCCAGATACAGCAACCAGGCCCCCGGACGACCGGGGGCTTTTTTTTGTTCGGAATTGGATATTTCTCCGCTCGGGAAATCATCGCCCCCACCGGAACAACCTGAACAAATTTGAAGAAAACCAAGCAGCAGACGTTAACAGCGCTTTGCCAAAAATCCAATGTCATTGACTGACAATGACAATACGCTGAAAATTACTCAACCATATTCCATTCGCGCCTGCACTGGCCGCGCCGGATTACGCAATTTCCCGCACCGATCGGTCGACGCAAAACAATCCAGAAAGAACCCATGTCAACATCAATTTCCAGGTGGTACTACGTCAACAATGAAACCGTCGATGGACTGATCAACAACATTAAGCTGCGCGTTGGAAGCGCTCAAAGCGTCTTCAATTATTGCAAGGAAAAGCAGTTGTCGATCACTATGCTGAGCAACGCAGTCAACAGCCAATTTCCAGCCCTTGACCGGGCGGCCATTACGGATTACTTCAAAGCTGCAGGACTGAACGCCGAGGACTTGCGAGGCATTACCGAAATCAATTGGACGAATGTTGAAGCTGCGATGCAGACGACGATTCCCGATATGGTGAATATCGTGCTGAATCCCGGCGCACCGGTCTTGAACGGCAGTGGCAACAACGAACACTTTTTCGGGAACGGCGACGCTAACCGCATCTTCGGATCAAGCGGCAACGATTTGCTCGAAGGCGGCGATGGTGACGACTCGCTGGTGGGCGGAGCTGGCAACGACTGGCTAAAGGGCGGTAATGGCGATGACAACCTTGAGGCCAATCAATCGGGCTATGAGCGACCGGTAACGTATACCTCAGGCTATTTCGCGGCAGATGGAAACTGGCGGGCGCCGGAACTACGCTCCGTAATCGACAACGAGATCAATATTCTCGATGGCGGCGATGGCAATGACGGTCTCTATGGGGGATTTGGCTCTGACCACTTGATCGGCGGCGCGGGAAACGACTTTATAGTTTCATCACCATTTTCTGTTCAATTCAATCCAACGCGCGAATCGCTGGCCAATATCGGGCCTGACCTCATCGAAGGGGGCAGCGGCAACGACGAAATCACAATGACCACGCTCGACCAAGCTGACGGTGGCAGTGGTGACGACATATTCAACCTCAATTCTGCTCTGGATGACTTCAGGACTGAAGGCTATTGCAAAATCATTGCCGGAGAAGGTGCTGACACGATCCGAGTCCATGGCGGCAGCCGCGAACTTCGTCCGGAAATTCATCTTGAGGAATTGATTCCGGCCCACGACACCGTCAATGACGGGCTGATCTTCACAATGCCCAACTGGTCTCGGATCAGCGGCTTTGACTTTGCAAACGACACGCTGAATCTCTCGCTCTATCGTACGGTCGATAGCGACCTCTACTTCTACGCAGCCAACGATGGCGGCGCCACAAGAGACTACAGTTTCACCGAAACGCCCGAGTCGCAATGGGAACAACTGGATGTACGCACTTCCCGTGTGCAGTTCCTCGATTCACCGACCAGTCAATTGCAAAAAAACAAAGGCCTGTTCGTTATCCGTGGCGCCACCGACGTTGAAGACAACGCGAAGGCCGTCGCCGCCTTGATCAATAGCTATGGAGGATTTTCGCAAAAAAACCTCGCCCCCCAAACCTACGGTGACTGCCTGTACTACGTCCTTGTCGATACGGCCAATGGCATGGCACTGGCCAAAGTCAATACCGCCCAGAATTCGACTGAAGGCATCCAGGAGAATGATGTCGTTTCGCTGATCACCTTGATCGGCCACAAAACCGAGCTAGTCAGCGAACAAATGCTACTCACCGCATTTGCCTAGCAGTAGAGATTCAACAGGTAATTCCGTTGCAACATCCAAAACTTGCCAAATTCACGAATGTGCAGCCATTGCTTGCCCTCCGAGCCGCCCAAGATAGTCATAAAACCCTTGATATGGTCCAGTCTGAAATCAAAATTTCGCCAAGCGATGTCAAGCCGGAGCCGGGTGGTTGCCGGGACGAGCACCCGGCCAAGCGATTCGCGTTTTCACCACCCCATAGCCCTCAGTTATTTGACGCACTTGCCCGCAGTTACACACCACCGGACAGGAAATCAATAAAGCCTATCCTCATTGCAGGAGTTGCAACCAAATTGATAGCAACTCACGCAAACACTGCAATGGCTAGCGGCAAAAATGGCAAGTAAGCACTTAACCTACTGGCTCACCGGTCTATCAGGAGCCGGCAAAACGACCTTGGCACAAGCCCTGGCCCGGCATCTACGCACCTTGGGCCAAGCGGTATGTGTGCTCGATGGTGATGAGTTACGCGCCGGGCTCTGCCGTGACTTGGGCTTTTCTGCCACTGACCGCGAAGAAAACATGCGTCGCACGG
>DAIMCQ010000027.1:0-22825 GCA_036726285.1 Azonexus sp. | reverse complement strand
GCTTTGCCAGCCGTTACCTGATTGCCGATGCGGCGCCGCTGTCCTCGGCCGAACGCTGGCGCAGCAGCCTGGCCGGGCTGTTCGGCATGCTGCTGATTCAGGGCGTGCTGACGGTGGCCCCGGTCGCCCCGGCCTACCACCACCTGCTGGCCCCGCTCGGCGCCAGCAGCGTCATTCTCTTCGCCCTGCCGCACAGCCCGCTCGGCCAGCCCTGGTCCACCGCCGGCGGCTTGCTCCTCTCCGGCTTGATCGGCCTGCTCTGCGGTCACTGGATCAGCCCGAACTGGCTGGCCGTGGCCGGCGCGCTCGGCATGTCGATCTGGCTGATGGCCAAACTGCGTTGCATCCACCCACCGGGCGGCGCCATGGCCATCGTCTTCGCCTCCCTGACGCCAGATGGCAGCGAAGCCGGCATCATCCTGCTCAATATCGGTGCCGCCCTCTTCGCCGCCCTCGCCATCAACAGCCTGCTCCCCGGTCGGCGCTGGCCGCAATGCACGCCAGCCACCGCCACGCCGGTACCGCCGGCGGAGCGGGAAACCGAGGGCATTGCCCACGCCGACCTGCAATATGCCCTGCGGGAAATCGATGCCTATCTCGACATCAGCGAAGAAGACCTGGTCCAGGTCTACGACCTGGCCACCCGCCACGCCTTGCAACGCCATGACCAGCTAACCTGCGGCGACATCATGCAAGCCGCCACCGGCCACCTCGAATTTGCCACCGAGCTCGATACCGCCTGGCAACGCCTGCGCCAGCAAGCCACGCACAGCCTGCCGGTGGTCGACCGGGGGCAGCGGGTGATCGGCCTGCTCGGCGCCGACGATTTCCTTCGCCACATCGCCCCGCAAGCAAACGGCCGCCTGGCCGAACAGGTGCGGCAACTGTTGCGACCGAGCCGGGGCAGCCATAGCGACCGGCCGGAAGTCGTCGGCCAGATCATGAATAGCCACTTCCCGCTCGCCCGCGCCGACGAGCCGGTCAGCCAGCTTGCCGCCCGCCTGCTCGACGGCCGCCTGCCGGCCTGCATTCCAGTTGTCGGCGATGATGGCAAACTGCTTGGCGTAATCAGCCAGAAGGCCTTGCTGGCCAATATCTACCACCACCAGGCGGCCCGTCAGGCCCAGCACGCCAGCCACTGACGCAGCCCTTGATACCGCCCAGAGAGAACACCGATGCCCCTCGCCCTTGAACTGCAGCTGCCTTTCGAGCCCGATACGGTGCTCGCCATCCTGCGCCGCGTGATCGACCCCGAGGTCGGCGTCAATATTTTCGATCTCGGCCTGGTCTATGTCGTACGCAGCGAAGCACTGACCTTGCATATCGAACTGACGATGACCTCACCGGCCTGCCCGATGGGCGACCTGATCCTCGACGACCTGCGTCGGGAAATGGATCGCGCCCTGCCCGACGACTGTGCCGCCGAGATCCGCCTGGTCTGGGAACCGCCCTGGGAGCCGTCGATGATGAGCCCCGACAGCAAGGCACATTTCGGCTGGGGCGAAACCGGGTGAAACAGCGATGAGCCGCGACCTCCCACCAGCCGGACGCCTGCCGATCCTCTTTTTCGGCATGATTTCGCTGTTCGGCGGCAGCCTGGCCGGCCTGGCCCGCCTCGGCTGGCAACTGCCGGCCGCCAGCGCCGCCGGCTGGCATGGCGCGCTGATGATTTCGGCCTTCTTCGGCACGGTGATCAGCCTTGAGCGTGCCGTCGCCCTCGGCCGGGCCTGGGCCTACCTCGCCCCGGCCTGCGCCGGCAGCGCCGGACTGATCCTGCTCGCCGGCGGCAATCCGCTGCTGGCACAACTGCTCAGCCTGACCGCCGCCGGCATCATGCTGGCCGCCAGCGGCTGCGTCCTGCAACGCCAGACGGCGCTGTTCACCGTCGTACTCGCCATCGCGGTCGCCTGCTGGCTGGGCGGCAACCTGTTCTGGCTGCTCGATGGCCACCTGATACGGGCCGTGCCGTGGTGGCTGGCGTTCCTGGTCCTGACCATTGCCGGCGAACGCCTCGAATTGACCCGTTTCCTGCCGACGCCACCGCTGGCCCGGCAACTCTTCATGGCCATCGTCGCCGGCCTGCTGACCGGTGCCGCAACCAGCGGCATCGATGAAAGCACTGGCCTCAAGCTGTTTGCCGCCGCCCTGATCGCCCTCGCCCTGTGGCTGCTGCGCTACGACATCGCCCGCCGTAATGCCAAGCTGGCCGGCCTGCCCCGCTTCATCGCCCTCTGCCTACTGTCCGGCTATGCCTGGCTACTGGCCGCCGGCCTGCTCGGCCTGGCCGGCGCCTTGCAAGCCGGGCACCCCTGGCGGGATGCGGCATTACACTGCATCGGACTGGGTTTCGTCTTTGCCATGGTTTTCGGCCACGCACCGATCATCTTTCCGGCCGTGACCCGCATCCGCATCCCGTATCACCCCAGCCTCTACCTGCCGCTGGCCTTGCTCCACCTCAGTCTGGCGCTGCGCGTCGCGGGCAGCCTGAGCGGCGCATTCGCCCTGCGCCAGCAAGCCGGCCTGCTCAACGCCCTGGTCCTGCTGACCTTCATTGCCACCTTGCTGATCCTCATCCGACGCAACCCAGACCGAGGCACACCATGAAACGTCATCCTGCGCTGCTGCAACTCTCGCGCGAACACCACACCGCACTCAAGCTGAGCCGGCAAGCCCGACTGGCCGTCGAGGCAGGCGACCCGGCAAGTATTTCCGCGACAGCCCAAATGATTGCCCGTATTTTCCCGGCCGAACTGGAACCGCATTTCCAGGCGGAGGAAAACAGCTTGCTGCCGGCGCTGGCTGCCCTTGGTGAAACCGTGCTGGTCGAGCGGACGCTGGCCGAGCATGCCAACCTGCGCCATCTGGCCAGGCAACTAACGCTTGATGCGGAATCCGACGCGCTACGCCGATTTGGCGCACTGCTCGAACAGCACGTCCGCTTCGAAGAAAGAGCGCTGTTCGAAAGCGCGCAACAGCACCATATTTTTATGGACCGGTAACAAACCAGCCCGCGAAGTCGGCGGCAAATTGCCCCTGATTGATCAGCATGGTGATCATCCGAATTTACCTCGCGACCATTTATTGCTAACTTTAGTCATAGGTCGCCGGAAGCCTTTTTCCCGGCTTAGCCGGAGTCACCACCACGCGGGGAGCAAGGTTGTTCAATTTTCGCCAGACCGGCATACCTTTCGTTTCAACCTTCGTCGTCTTTCTGCTTGGCGGCCTGGCCAGCCTCGTCGTCGGTTCGCTGGATGTCGAGCGGCAGATTACCGAAGAGCGTGGTCGCGTCCTCAACGAACTGGCCTTGGCCAGGGCACGCGTCGAGGGAGCAATCAAGGGAACCTTCAATTCAACCGATGGCCTGGCCCACCTGATCAGCGCCCAAGGCAGCATCAATCCGGAACAGTTCAACGCGATGGCACGACTGGCCATCGAGAAGAACGCGATCATCCGCAATATTTCGCTGGCGCCGGATGACGTCGTTCGAATGGTGTATCCAATCCAGACCAACCAACGCGCAATAGGCTTCCGCTTCGACAGCAATCCCGAGCAATACCGGACAGTCCAACTGGCCCGGGAACGCCAAACATCGATCCTGGCCGGGCCGGTCAACCTGGTTCAAGGCGGTCGGGCGCTGATCAACCGGACCCCGATCTTCACTCACCATGGCGCCCCCCCGGGACAATCCCGCTATTGGGGCAGCGCCTCGATCGTCGCTTATGTAGACAGCCTGCTACAACCGGATGGCACCCCCCTCTCGACCCAGGCTCATATCGCCATTCGAGGCAAGGATGCGCGCGGCGAAGACGGCGACATGATCGATGGCGACATGTCGGTATTCAACGCTGCCCCGGTCTTGATGAGCATCCAGGTTCCCGGCGGTTCATGGCAAATGGGCGCCATCCCCCACGACGGCTGGCGTACCCGGGCCCCTTATCACTCGCCCTACTTTCAGCTCGGCCTCGTTTTCAGCTTGTTGATCGCCCTCGTCGCCGGCCTGCGCTCCGCCAACGCCCATCAGGCACGCTTGCGCAACGCCATTCTCGAGCAGGAAGCACGCGAACGCAAAAAAGCGGAACACGCCTTGCGCGAAGAAGAGGCACGCTTCCGCTTTCTTTTCGAATCGTCGCCCGACCCGGCCTGGATCGTCGACGGCGAGGACGTACTGGCTTGCAACACCGCAGCCATCAAGCTATTCGGCAGCAGCGACAAGCAGGCACCACCCCACCCCGCCAAGCGCTCCCCCGAATTCCAGCCCGATGGCCAGCGTTCCAGCGAAAAAGCCGGGGAAATGGTGGCCGAAACCATTCGCGACGGAGTACGCCGTTTCGAGTGGACGCATCTGCACGCCGATGGCACCCCCTTTCTCGCCGAAGTGACGCTGCTCGCCATCACGATGCGCGGTCAGCAATCGATCTATGCGGTCATCCGTGACATCTCGGAACGCAAGAAGGCCGAAGAGGAGCTTCGGGCCAGCAAAAACCTGCTGCAGGGCATCTTCGAAAGCGCCGGCGCAATCATTTACGTCTTCGACCAGGAGCAACGACTGCTGCTCTGCAACCGACAATTCGAGGAAGAACTGGGCCGACCGCGTAGCACCATGCTCGGGCAACTACGCGGCAGTTTCATGAGCCAGGAAAGTGCCGACGAACACGAAGCCAACGACCGTATCGTCCTGGCCGGCGGGGAACGCTGCAACTTCGAGGAAAACATCCGCTTTGGTAACGAAACCCGGCACTACCTGACCGTCAAATGCCCGATTTTCGACAACGGCACCATTCGCGGCGTCATCGGCATCTCCACCGACATCAGCGAACGTCGACGCAACGTCGAACAACTCAAGCTCGCCGCCGCCGTGCTGGCGACCACGGCGGAAGGTGTGCTGATCACCGATGCGTCCGGCACCATCGTCTCGATCAATCGCGCCTTTACCGAGATCACCGGCTTTAGCGCCGAAGAAGCGATCGGCAGCAATCCCCGTATCCTGCGCTCGGACCGCCAGGGTCCGGAATTTTATCGAGCCATCTGGAAAACCTTGTGCGAAGACGATGTCTGGCAGGGCGAAATCTGGAACCGCCGGAAAAACGGTGAAATTTTCCCGGAATGGCTGGCCATCAGCACGATACGTAACGACAAGGGAGAAATAACCCACCACGTCGGCGTTTTTTCCGACATCTCCTCACTCAAGCACTCCCAGGAAAAACTCGAACGCCTGGCTCACTTCGACCCGCTGACCGATCTGCCCAACCGGGTGCTGTTCCAGGACCGACTGGCCCACGCCATCGACCGGGCCAATCGTTACGGCCATCAAGTCGCGCTGCTATTGCTCGACCTCGATGGCTTCAAGACGGTAAACGACAGCCTCGGCCACCCGGTAGGCGATGAATTGCTGGTTCGGGTCGCCGAACGACTGCACCACTGCATCCGTGTCGAAGATACCGTCGCCCGTCTCGGCGGCGACGAGTTTGCACTGATCCTCGACAACGTCGCACATGGCTCCGATGCGATCCAGGTGGTCCGCAAGGTATTGAGCAGCATCGAACAACCGTTCCAGCTCGACAGTACCAGCGCCCTGATCAGCACCAGCATCGGCATTGCCGTTTACCCGGCCGACGGCAAAACACCGACCGAACTGGTGCGCAACGCCGATGCCGCGATGTACGGCGCCAAGGAGGCAGGGCGCAACACCTACCAGTTCTACCAGGCAACGATGACCCAGGTTGCGCAGGAACGCCTGCAACGCGAGGCGGCGCTGCGCCGCGCCGTCGAGCAGCGGGAATTCGAAGTCTGGTTCCAGCCCCAGATCAACCTGAAGAACGGTCGCGTCACCGGCGCCGAAGCCCTGGTCCGCTGGCGCAGCCCGGAACGCGGCCTGGTGCCGCCCAACGAGTTCATTCCGCTGGCCGAACGTACCGGCCTGATCCTGCCGCTCGGTGAACAGGTGCTGGCCAGCGTCTGTAGCTGCGCCCGGCGCTGGCGCGACAACGGACTGCATTTCGGACGCCTGGCCGTCAACGTCGCCACGCCGCAGCTCGAACGCGGCAACTTCGTCGCACTTTTGCAGAACATGCTGCAGGAACACCAGCTGCCGGCCGACTGCCTGGAAATTGAAATCACCGAGAGCGTCATCATGGCCAATTCGGAAACGGTACGCGACGTCTTGCTGACCATCCAGTCGATCGGCATCACCACGGCAATCGACGATTTCGGTACCGGCTACTCCTCGCTCTCCTACCTCAAGGAGCTGCCGATCGACAGCCTGAAGATCGACCGCGCCTTCGTCCGCGACCTGCCCGGCAACGCCCACGACACCGCCATCACCCGCGCCATCATCGCCATGGCCCACAGCCTGGGCTTCAAGGTCATCGCCGAAGGTATCGAAAACGCCGAACAGCAAACCTGGCTGCAAGCCGAAGGCTGCGATGAAGCCCAAGGCTACCTGATCAGCCGCCCAATGCCGGCCGACGAGTTCGAGACGTGGCTGCGCGATAGCCAGAAATGAACCGTCATCCCCTGTTGGCGGAAGTAGCTCTAGGCCCGCTAGCGATCGGGGCGGGGTACAAACCAGCAGACATTCGCCAAACGCGACTCAAAGACGATCCTCGTCGATTTGCTGCCGTTGGCCGGAAAGCTTGAGCGGCACACCATTCCGAGGCTTGTCCGGCATCAAGTACTAAACGGTCATTTCACCATACGATTTTTTGGACATAGCCGAAAAGGCGCATTAATACTACCGATGAAGCCACTGCAGTAATTTCTCAAACAGGCTGTCGGGATTGAAAGGCTTGGAAATATAGTCATTCATCCCGGCTGCCAAGCACCGCACACGGTCGTCGTCAAAGGCATTCGCTGTCATGGCGATGATGACCAGACTCTCCTGTCCGGGAATTGCTCGAATCGCCTCTGTTGCGCGTAAGCCATCCATTTCCGGCATCTGCATATCCATCAGCACGATATCGTAGTGACGATTCTGAACCTTGCTGAGGGCTTGTTTGCCATTCTCGGCCATCTCGACCACAAGCCCGATATCTTCCAGCAGATAGCCAGCCACCGTCCTGTTGATGGGCTCATCGTCCACCACGAGGATCTTTCGTCCCCGATACTCCCGAACGAGGATTGCCTCTGCGTCTTCGGCAAGCGGCGAGGTGGTTGGTATAGCCTCTTGCCCCTTGGCGAGCCGACAAGTCATCCAGAAGGTACTTCCGTGCTCGGGGCGGCTGGTGACGCCAGCCTCACCGCCCATCAGTTGGGCGATGCGTCGAGTAATCGCCAAACCCAAGCCCGTGCCCTGGTACTTGCGACTGGTGCTGCTGTCAGCCTGTTCAAAGGCGTTGAATATCCGCCCCTGCTGTTCTGCTGTCATACCTATGCCCGTGTCAATCACTTCGAAGCGGACCAAGAAATCGGTTTCAGTTTTCGCCACCACCCCACAATCAAGGGTAATGCTGCCTTTTTCCGTGAATTTGACGGCATTCCCCAAGAAATTCAGCAAAGCCTGTTCGAGTCGGACCCTGTCGCCCCGGACGATGACATCCGGCTGATCACAACGGGTTTTCTGTTCAAGTCCTTTGGCCTCGGCACGCTCGCCAATGAGCCCCCAGGTTTCACGCAGCAGATCGGCAAGGCGAAAATCGTCACTCGCCAATTGGATTTTTCCAGCCTCAATCTTCGAAAAATCAAGGACATCGTTGATGATGCTGAGCAGATGTTGGCCGGAAGCCTGGATTTTGTCGAGATAGCCCAGCTGCTTTTCGCTCAACGAGGTTCGACGTAACAGGTTGGCCATCCCCAGCACCCCGTTCATCGGGGTTCGAATTTCGTGACTCATGGTGGCCAAAAAAGCACTCTTGGCAAGATTGGCGGACTCTGCCGATGCCCTGGCATGCTCCAATGCCTGATTGCTTTCTTTGAGCAATGCACTTGCCGCAGCCACTTCCCGCGAACGCTCGAAGATGTTCGCCTCCATGACCGCGACTTGCTCGCTCAGCTCTTCATTGCTGCGATGTTGCTCCAGTCCCCTTCGCTTCAGGCGAATAAATTCAGTGACATCTTCAGCCGTGTGAATGATGTAACAAAGCTCCCCATCATCAGCCAGGATTGGGGAATTGATTACCGTCCAGTAGCGCTCTTCGAAGCCCCCGCCGTCTTCTGCCGATTTTCGAATATCGTACCGTTGAACGGCCATCGTATCGGGCGCAGCGGACTTCAGCACGCGGCGAAGCGATGCATGAAGATTGTTTACCCCATCGGCCTCCGCATCGCCAGGGTTATCAGGAAACACCTCAAATATGGGCTTCCCGACCATCTCTTCGCGTCGAGTCATGGTGGCGCGATTATAGGCATCGCTAACATCGACAATCGTTAGTTCGACATCGAGAATCACAACAAGACTGGGCAGGCCATGAACAATGGCGCGATAGTTGATGCTCATGAAATTCGCAAATTTGCTCACCAGTAATTGAGTAAAAGACTGCAACCGGGATGCCTGATCACACAAACAAAACCCGCTCCCTGCAGGCAGAACACACTAGCACAGCCAGCCAGTTGTCAGCTTGATACAAACCTCACTCGCTTCAAGCCGCTATTGGAAACATGCCATTTGACTACAAAATTCATTTTACTCGCTGATTCTTGGCGGAGCTCAGAGTACCGCTTAAGCCAAATTGCGGGGATTCGATGTTCGACAACGTTTGGAACGCAACAGTCCTTTGAACGTCAGACGCTCTGAATTAATTGCAAACCTGGTTGTGGCTGAAAGCGCCCCGCCTCGTCAATTTTTCAGCCACATCAACACCAGACAAGCACCCCATTCATTTTCCAGGAAACTCGCTGCAGCCAAAGTTCGGCCGGCTCATCGGCTTAAATGCTTGGTGGCAACGCGCCGATGGAGCGAAGGATATTGCGGGCGATTGCTTGTCGCTTGGGCAGATCGCTCAGCCGGTTTGGGGTATCGATGTTCAAAGCGAAGAACACCGGGCCATCCGGCCATTCCACCCAGCCAACCCACCAGCCGATTTTGCCGCTCCAGCCGGTCTTGGCGCGCAGGATCCAGTCAGCACCGGCTTCATTCACCATCACGTCCTTGACCAGTCGCTGGTGCTCGACCCGAAACGGCAGTTCGTTGCGATAGAGCTGGCGCAGGAATGCAATCTGCTCCTCTGCCGAAATGGCCAGGTCGCCTTCTATCCAGAATGGGCTATCGCCGCCGATTTGGGCGTTGCCGTAACCGATGGCCTTCATGTAATCCGCCTCGCGGGCCGCGCCCAGTTGTTGCGCGAATACCTCGTACACCCAGACAGTCGAATTCCGCATGGCCGAACGTAGATCCTGATCCGTGTTCCATGCTTCGATGGGTCGCCTGACGCCATCCCAGGGGACAAGCTGAAACTCATCGCGCAGCAGCCCCGCATCCAGCGCAAAAAAACTATGTGGGATCTTGAAGGTGGACGCCGGTGTATAACGTCGCACCGCCCGCGCCGGGTCATAGACATACTGCACATTGTTTTTCGGCCGCGCATCGAGCACGACGATCGTCCCCGCTACGCCGGCGTCAGCAAAAAAGGCCGACCAATCGGGACATTCTCGTACCCAAGCTTGGGCGAATACGCCGGGTGCAAAGGCGATCAGGCATGAAATGGCGGCGAGTTTGAGGAAATTCATGTTATCGATCAATGCTCAGCCAAATAGCGGGCCGCCCGCCTGTTCAATGCACCGTACACACCATGCACGGATCAAACGAACGCACCACGTGCTGGACGGTCGGTGGGGCGCCCTCGCCGGCGGGCAGGCCGACCAGCGCTTGTTCGAGCGGGCCGGGCAGGCCGTTGCGGTCGCGCGGCGAGAAATTCCAGGTGGTCGGGGCGATGATCGGGTAGCGCTCGATGTGGCCGCGTCGGATGCTCAACCAGTGCCCCAGGCTACCGCGGGCCGCTTCGACCAGGCCGACACCGCTGCCTTCATCGGGCAGCACGCCTTCGGCACAGAAGGGTTCGCCCGGGCGCAAGGCCTGCACCCAGACCTCCATGGCCGGAACGACCAGGGCCAGTTCGAGTAGCCGGGCGACGACGCGCGCCATCACGCTGCCACCGTCGGCTTGCACCATGTCGAGCAGGAGCGGCCGGCCGGCGATAACCTGGCGCGCCAAGGCGCCGACTTCATGCGGCTGTTCGGCCAGGCGCGGCGCCTTGCACCAGGTGTAGGCAGCCGGCTTGTCGGCCGCGACGATGGTTTCGCCATCGGCCGGGTGGCGTGGCATTCCATCGAGCAGCCAGGCGTGTTCGGTATCTTCGACGATACCCGCCGCATCCAGCCCCAGCAGTCCGCCCTGCCAGCGCCCGGCTGGAAACAGGTCATAGGCGCCGTAGGAAAGAAAGCGGTCTTCGGCCCGGCCGATACGGTCCAGCCCCAGATCCTGCGCGGCCCGCAGAAAACTCGGAAAGTCCCCCGGCCGGCCCTTCGCCCAGGCCAGCAGGGCGGCTTTCGAATCCAGCGCGGCCAGGCTGGGCAGGCTGTCGCCGAACAAATGCCGTTCAAGAAAACTGCGGAATTCGCGCAGCAAGGCGAGCAGGCGGATGCGCTCGCCAGCCGTGATCGCCCGCGTGCTACCACCCGGCTGGATGGCCAGCGTATGCGGCCAGCGCCCGGCAAGAAAACCCATCAGGCGCAGAAAGCTGGCGCGCGCCGGCAGCACGTCGGCCGCCGCACTGCCCTTGACGGCCATGAAGCGCGCGGCGACATCCGGAAACCAGGCCCGGTCGGCATAGGCCGGGCGAGCGAAATCGGGCATGAAGAACAGGTAGAAATGCGTCAGGTGATCGGCCAGGTTCTCGGTCGCCTGGATCAGATGCCGGGCCAGTTGGCCGTTGGCCGTCGGCACGATACCCATCGCGTCGGCCAGCGCCGAGGCCGCCGCCGCCGACTGGGAGACCGAGCAGATACCGCAGATGCGCGGCACGATGGCCAGCGCATCGAGCGGGCTGCGGCCGATCATGACCTGCTCGAAACCGCGGAAGAGCGGCGAATTGACCCGCGCCTCGCGCACCCGTCCGGCCTCGAGATCGAGGCTGATCTCCAGATCGCCTTCGACCCGGTTGAACGGCCCGACCACGATACGCGTCACTTGCCGCCCCCCTTCTTGCGAATGGCCGGGCGGACCACCAGATGGTCGACCACCGCGTTGTCGCGCACCCGCTTCGGCGTCGCCGATTTGGACAAGGCGGCGAGCGCCACGAACCAAGCTTTTGGCATGTCGGTCGGCAGGCCGATCGGGATGCCGGCGACCTTGGGCGTTTCCTGGAAGGCATGGCCGGGCGACTCGAAGCCCGGCTCGGTACAGGCAATGCAGGCAAAGCCGCCGCGCAGGCAGGAGCCATTGCCGTTCCATGGCCGCAGGTTGCAGTCGGCATGCGCCTGCGTGCCCTTGCAACCGAGGTTTTCCATCAAACAACCGAGATCGGAGGATTTCTCGGCGCTGGCCTTAAATTCGTAATACTCGTTGCGAGCGCAACCGTGGTGCACCAGCTCACCGGCGTAGAACAGCGGCCGCCCGACCTCGTCCAGATCGGTCTCCGTCAGGCCTTCCAGCGCCAGCTTCTCCAGCGTCTCGACCACCCAGCCGGGATGCGTCGGGCAGCCGGCGATATTGACCACCGGCAAGCCGCCTTGCGAGCGGAAATCGCTGCCGAGCAGGCCGCCCGGCGTGTGTTCCTCGAACTGCAGGCCGCAGGCTTCCAGCGGATTGCCCGGCGTATTGGCGGAAAAGCCGCCATAAGCCGTGCACGAGCCGATGGCGAACACCCAGCGCGCACGTTGCGCCAGCCGCGTCACCCATTCGGTCAATGGCCGACCGTCGCCCGCCATCAGGTGGAACTTGCCGGTGCCGTTCGGGCCACGCAGCATGGCCCCCTCGACGCACAGCACATCGAACTCGCGCCGCCCCTCGGCACAGTCTTCGAGCACGCTCAGCGCTTCGTCGCCGCTTTCCAGCGACAAGGCCGGATGCCAGACAAACTCGATGCCGGCATCGTGCAATTCATCGAACAGCGAGCGCGGCTCGGCGCACAGCAAGGACTGCGTACAGCCGCCGCAGCCGCCACTCTGCAGCCAAAGGACTTTCATTCGCCTTGCTCCAGGCCGTGCCGCTCCAGCTTGGCGCGCAGCCCGACCCGCGACAGGCCGAGTTCGCGTGCCGCCCGCGACTTGTTCCAGCGGTGGCGGCCCATCGCCGCCTGCAGCACCCGCCGCTCCAACTGGTCCATGCGCGCCTTGAGATCGCCGCTCAGATCGGCCTCCCAACCGGCCGGATCCGCCGCTACAGCCGGCCCGGCCGGCTGGCGAAGCAGGCGCGGCGAGAGCAGTTCGGCACCGAGCAGCGGACGATCGGTCAGGGCCACCATGCGCAACACCTCGTTCTGCAACTCGCGCACATTGCCCGGCCAGGCGTAGGCGGAAAAAGCCGCCAGCACCGCGTCGTCGAAGCCCTCCACCTCCTTGCCCAAGGCCTGGCAACTGCTCTTGAGCAAGCGGCCGGCGAGCAAGGGCAGATCCATCCGGCGCTGGCGCAGGGGCGGCACATGCAGGGCAATGGTCGCCAGCCGGTAATAGAGGTCTTCGCGGAAACGGCCAGTGCGAACATCCTCCTCCAGATCGCGATTGGTCGCGGCAATCACCCGCACATCCACCGTCACCGCACGATTGCTGCCGAGCGGACGAAACTCGCCCTCCTGCAGCACGCGCAGCAATTTGACCTGGAAGGCCGGGCTGGTCTCGCCGATCTCGTCGAGAAACAGCGTGCCGCCATCGGCCTGCTGGAACAGCCCGACCCGATCCTCGACGGCGCCGGTGAAGGCACCGCGCTTGTAACCAAAGAGCTCGGATTCGAGCAGCGTGTCGGGCAGGGCGCCGCAGTTCTCGGTAATGAAGGCCTTGCTGGCGCGCCGGCTCTCGTAGTGGATGGCGCGGGCGACCATTTCCTTGCCGGTCCCCGATTCGCCGGTCACCATCACCGACAGGTCATGCGGCGCGATGCGCTCGACCAGGCTGCACACCGCGTTGAGCGGGCTGTTGCCGGCGCGGATGAAGCCGGCCAGGCCAAAGCTGCTCTTGGCCTTGTCCTGCTGCACTTCGACCCGCTTCTTGAGCACCGGCTCGGCGGTACGCAGATCGAGCGACAGGCGCTGGTTCTCCTGTTGCAGGCGCCAGACCTCGGCGGCGCGCTGCAGGGTGAGCAGCAGTTGTTCGGGCTGCCAGGGCTTGAGCAGGTATTGCCAGATACCGGCCTCGTTGACGCCGCTGATGATGTCTTCGGCATCGGTATAGCCGGAAAGGATGATGCGGACGATATCCGGCCAGCGGTTGCGCACTTCCTTGAGGAATTGCACGCCGGTCGTCCCCGGCATGCGCTGGTCGCACAGGATGATGCGGATGGCCGCCGTCGCCTGTTCACGTTCGAGCAAGGCCATGCCTTCGTCGGCACTGGACGCGCAGAGCACGTCGAAGTCCTCTTCCAGCGTCCGGCGCAGCGCTTCCTGCGAACGCACTTCGTCGTCGATGACGAGGACGGCGGGCATTTTTCGCAGGCTGGTCGAGCTCATTCGGGGATGTTCCAGTCAAGATCGCGGTGGCGGGCCAGATGGCGCGGCGTCCAGGAATGCTGGCTGCGCGAGACGAAATGATAGCGCGCGACATGGTAGGACGGGTCGAAGCCGTAGAAATTGCGCCGCATCTCGGCCAATTCCTCGGCCCGATAGGCGGCCAGCGGCTTGACCGCTTCGTCGGCCTGACGCCGCGCCTGCTTGGCTGCCAGCCGACTGGAAAAGTCTTCCGCCGCGGCCAGTTCGGCGGCCCGCCGGGCAACATCGACGGCAAAGCCCGGCCCCGGCAGACAGGCATCGTAAAAGCCCAGGCGGACGGCTTCCTGCGCCGTCATTGGCAAACGATGCCGCATGATGTCGCGCGCCCCGGCTTCGCCCAGGCGGGGCGGCAACAGGTAGGTCCAGTACTCGGAACCATAGAGGTTGCCCATGTTCTTGTAATGCGGGTTGAGCATCACGCCCTCCCGCACCCAGACGAGATCGGCGGCCCGCGCCAGGAAGCAGCCGCCGGCGCCGGCATTGCCGGCCAGCGCGGCAACGGTCAACTGCGTCGAGCAACGCAGGATGGCTTCGGCCAGATCGTCGATGGCGTTGATGTTGGCCCAGGATTCGTCGGAAGGGCTTTCTGCCGCCTCGATGGTATTGAGATGGATGCCGTTCGACCAGAAATCGCTGCCGCCGCGCAGCACGATCAGCCGCGTCGGCCGGCTGCTCGCCCAGTTGAAGGCCTCGGTCAGGCGCCGGCATTGCGCCGTGCTCATCGCGCCGTTGTAGAACTCGAAGCTGAGAAAGCCGACCCCCGCCGCTTCTTCATAGGCAATATCCTGCCAGGTGGCATGCGGCGACTTCCAGAAGCCGGCCAGCGGCAACTCTGGCAAGGCCGCCGCTTCGGCGAAGGCCAACGTCGTCGGCAGCTTGATGCCGCCCGCCCGCCGGACGTGTCCGAGCCATACCGCCCCATCCCGCGTTGCCCGGCAGATGGCGGTTTCGCGCCGCCCGAGCAGTTCGCCCGGCAGACCTTTCAGCCCAGCTTCCGGCCAGGCGTCGAACAGGTGACAGGCTTCGCCGAACAGACTATCGGCCACACCGGGAAAGCCGTCCGCCGCATTGAGTCGGGCCAGGATCTCGGCCGTGCCCTGCTGCTGCCAATCGATCGCCCGATCCGCCTGGCGCATCAAGGCATGCGCCTGACCGGGCACGCGCGCCGGCACGAATTCGCCGCCGGCCACCCGGTCGACCGCCGTCAGTACAGCGCGTACCGCCGCCTCGGTTACCTCGTTGCGATAGAGCGAGGACTTGCGCGCCGGCCGCATCGGAAAGCCGGCCGATGCCCAGACCGGGCCGGCATCCATTTCTGCCTCGGCCTGCAGGACGGTGACGCCCCATTCGCCGACACCCTGCTGGATCGCCCAGTCCAGCGCTGACGGCCCGCGGTCGCCAACGATGCCCGGATGCACGATCAGGCAACCATGCCGGGCCCAGATCGACTCGGGAATCGGCCGCTTGAGGAAAGGCGCGACGATCAGTTCCGGCTTGAACAAGGCCACCGCCTCCTCGCTGACCGAGTCGGCAATGTCGAATTCGATGCTGACCTGATGGCCACGTGTCGTCAGTTCGCAGTAAAGGCGTTGGCTCAGGCTGTTAAAACTATGGGTCAGGAAAAGAATTCGCATACCGGACGGATTTTTTTAGTTCGGATCAAAAAATGAAACCCTGATGGATCAAGGGTTTCCGGGAAACAATGTTTCAAAAAGCATATCTCTATAACTTTCGCGATATTTTTCAAATGCTTGCATTTGTTTACGATGCACTGCAACAACAAACAGGGGCAGGACAATGCAAGGACAACGCAAGCCACAAACCCAGCCGCGCCGCCCGCGCACCGCACAGGCGCCGCGCCCGGAATTCACCGCCGCCGTCCGTTATCTCGATGGCAGCCGCGACATCTTTCATGTCCGCAACGCCGACGACATGGCCGATGCCCGCGCCCTGGTCCTCTCCGAACTGGGTGAAGTCCGCTCCCTGGTCATCGCACTGCGTCACTGAGCCCGGCTCAGCAAATACGCGGCAACTGTTCGCCGCTCAACCAGTCCACGATGCGCTTGCCGCCAAAGCCGGTCGTCATCTGGACAAAATGATGCGGGTCTTGGTGGACACGCCCGACAATCGCCGCATCCTGGCCCAATGAATGCGCCCGCATCGCAGCCAGTAGTTTTTCGGCATCGTTTTCGGCGCAAATCGCCACCAGTTTGCCTTCGTTCGCAACATATAGGGGATCGAGCCCGAGAAACTCGCAGGCCGCGTTGACCGCCGGCTTCACCGGCAAGGCCTTTTCCTGCAACATCATCCCCACGCCGGACTGCTTGGCGATTTCGTTGAGCGTCGTCGCCAGGCCGCCGCGCGTCGGGTCGCGCAAGACATGGATATCGGCGCCGCTCTGCCGCATGGCTTCAATCAAACCATGCAGGGCGGCGGTATCGGACACGATGGGCGACTCGAAGCCCAGGCTTTCGCGCTCGGCCATGATCGCCATGCCGTGATCGCCCAGCGTCCCGGACACCAGAATGGCATCGCCGACCTGCGCCCGTCGGCCGGACAGGGCCTGCCCCGGCGCGACAACGCCGACCCCGGTGGTGGTGATGAACACGCCGTCGCCCTTGCCGCGCTCGACGACCTTGGTATCGCCAGTCACCACCGGCACCCCGGCCTCTTTCGCCGCCGCCGCCATGCTCTGCACGATGCACGCCAGATCGGCGAGCTTGAAGCCTTCTTCCAGGATGAAGCCGGCCGATAGCCACAGCGGCTTCGCCCCCATCATGGCCACGTCGTTGATCGTCCCGTGCACCGACAGGCAGCCGATATCGCCGCCCGGGAAGAACAGCGGCGAGACAACGTGCGAATCGGTCGCCATCACCAACTGTCCGGCCCCCGGATGCGGCAGCAAGGCACCGTCATCGCCCTGGGCGAGGTATTCGTTGCCGAGATGGCGGGCAAACAGCTCCTCGATCAATTGCGCCATGGCCCGCCCCCCCGAGCCGTGTGCCATATCGACCTGGCCGTGCTTGATATCGAGCGGCCGCACGTAGTTTTTGCGAATTTCAGTCATGCGTATTCAGCCCCACTTTCAGGCCACATCCTTGTAGCGTCCATAGGTGTAATGGGCGGCGCAGGCGCCCTCGGAACTGACCATGCAGGAGCCCACCGGATTCTCCGGCGTGCACACCGTGCCGAACAGCTTGCAGTCCTGCGGCCGCTTGACGCCACGCAGGATGGCCCCGCACTCGCAAGCCTTGTGATCGGGAACCGGCCGGTAGCTCAGTGCAAAGCGCTTTTCGGCGTCAAATTCGGCGAACTGGCTGCGAATGCGCAGCGCCGAGTAGGGCAGGACATTGAGCCCGCGCCATTCGAAATGCTTGCGCATCTCAAAGACCTCGGCCACCAACTGCTGCGCCTTGCGGTTGCCGTCACGATCCACCGCCCGCGAAAACTCGTTTTCCACCTCGGCCCGCCCTTCGTTGACCTGGCGAATCAGCATGCGGATTGCCTGCATCACGTCGAGCGGCTCGAAACCGGCAATCACCACCGGCTTGCGGTATTCCTCGGCAAAAAACTCGTAAGGCCGGCTGCCGATGATGGTCGATACGTGCGCCGGTCCGATGAAACCATCGAGCGGCACGGTGCCCCACTGGCGCACCTCCGGCGATTCGAGAATGCTCGAGATGGCCGATGGGGTCAGCACGTGGCAGCACAGCACCGAGAAATTCTTCAAACCGAGCGCCGCTGCCTGCTTGATCGCCACGGCAGTCGGCGGCGTGGTCGTCTCGAAGCCGATGGCAAAGAAGACGACCTGCTTGTCCGGATGCTTTTGCGCCAGCGCCACCGCATCGGCACTGGAATACACCATGCGAATATCGCCGCCACGGGCCTTGGCCTTGAGCAGCGACAAACCGTCGGAAGCCGGCACCCGCAGGCAATCGCCGTAGGTACACAGGGTGACGCCCTGCTCCAGTGCCAGCCCGATCGCCTGATCGACCCGGCCGATCGGCAGCACGCAGACCGGGCAGCCCGGCCCGTGGATCATCCGCACGTTGTCCGGCAGCAGGTCGGACACCCCGTAGCGCGAAATGGCATGCGTGTGGCCGCCGCAAAACTCCATGAAGTGGTAGCGGCGATCCTGGCGGGCCTCGCGGCGAATCGCTTCGGCCAAGCCCCGGGCGACATCGCCGTCGCGGAATTCGTCGATGTACTTCATCAGTGCAGGGCGGCGCTGTCGTCCAGGGCGTCCATCTGGCCGAGCTCGCCGAACAGCGCCAGCGTTTTCGCCGCCTCTTCGGGATCGAGCTTGTTCAGCGCGTAGCCGACATGGACGATGACGTAATCGCCGACCGCCACATTCTCGACCAGGGACAAGGAAATCTCCTTCTTGACGCCGGCCAGATCGACCAACGCATTGTCGCCATCGCGCAGCTCAACCACCTGCGCCGGAATTGCCAGACACATTCTTCATCTCCTTGAACATCCATCGCGCCGTCCACGCCTGGCCCAGCGCCAGGCCGCCATCGTTGGCCGGTGCCTGCCGGGCCTCGTAGAGGGTCAGGCCGGCCGCTTCGAGATGACGGCGCAGGGCCGCCATCAGGACCGCATTCATTGCACAACCACCGCCGACGGCGACGACCTCGATTTTTTCCCGCTGCGCCGCGGCAATCAGCCATTCGGCCAGCCCCGCCGCCACCGTGGCATGGAACAGCGCCGCCCCGTAGGCGGCATCCTCCTTGCAGCCCATCAGCGCCGGCAGCAAGGGCGACAGATCGAGCACCGCCCCGCCTTCGCGCACGGCATAACCGGCGGCTTGCGGCGCCACCACGCCGTGCCGGGCGGCCAGACCTTCCAGTTCCATCGCTGCCTGGCCTTCGTAATGCATCAGATCACGGATACCGAGCAAACCCGCCGCCGCATCGAACCAGCGGCCGAGGCTGGTGATCGGCGGGCAGCGCAGGTTGCGGGCCAGCATGGTGAGCAGCGGCCCGGCATCGCGCGCCGGGTAATACTGGTTCAGCCAGCCGCCGACGCGATAGCCGAAACCGGCACCGTGCAGGGCCGAAACCGCCATCCGCCAGGGTTCGCGCGCCGCCCGGTCGCCGCCGGGCAGGGCCAGCGGACTCAAGTGCCCCAGACGTTGGCAGGATGCCCCCTCAAGACGCAGCAGTTCGCCGCCCCACAAGCCGCCGTCCGGACCCAGGCCGACACCGTCGATGGCCAACCCGAGCACCGCTTCGTCCAGGCCATGTTCGGCACAGATCGCCGCAATATGCGCCTGATGATGCGGCACGGCGAGCAAGGGCACCTGCCACTCGCCGGCCAGGCGGGCCGCCAGCTGCGTCGAGGGGTAATCCGGATGCAGGTCATGCACCACCAGATCGGGCCGGACATCGAGAATGCCCAGCAGATGGCTGACCGTTTCTTCCAGGAAACCGATCGCCGCGGCATTGTCGAGGCCGCCGATATGCTGCGAGAGATAGGCGTCTTTGCCTTTGAGCAGGCAAACCGTATTTTTCAGAAAGCCGCCCACCGCCAGCACGCTCGGGCCGCCCCGGCTCAACGCAATCGGCAGCGGCACGTAACCGCGCGCCCGGCGAATGAAGGCCGGCCCGGCCGGCGTCACGCGCAGGACCGAATCGTCGCAGCGCGTCACAATGTCACGGTCATGCAACAACCAGGCGTCGGCAATCTCGGCCAGCCGCGTCCGCGCCTCGTCATTGGCCATGACCAGCGGTTCGCCGTGCGGATTGGCGCTGGTCATCACCAGCAGCAAATCACTGGCTTCGGCAAGCCAGGCCGTTCCCGCCGGGCGACCGGCGGCTTCGTGCCAGAGCAGGAGATGCAAGGGCGTCGCCGGCAGCATGACCCCCAGCCAGGCCAGACCCGGCGCCACGCCGGCCAACTCGGACTCGCCCTTGGCGCAAAGCACCACTGGCGCCGCCGCACTGCGCAACAGCGCGGCCTCGGCCTCGTCGATCCGGGCCAGGCCGGCCAGCGAGGCCGGATTCAGACCCATCACGGCAAAGGGCTTTTCCTCGCGCTGCTTGCGCTGGCGCAATTCATCGACGGCCGCCGCGTTGCGGGCGTCGCAGGCCAGGTGAAAGCCGCCCAGCCCCTTGATCGCGACGATCTTGCCGGCGCGCAGCAGGCGCAGGGTCTCGGCCAGCGGATCGCCGGCCAGCGGCAGCCCTTCGCCATCGAGCAGGCTGAGCTGCGGGCCGCAATCGGGGCAGCAAGTGGTTTCGGCATGAAAACGCCGGTCGGCCGGGTCGCCATATTCGGCCGCACACCGGCGGCACAGCGGGAAGCCGGCCAGGCTGGTTTGCGCCCGATCGTAGGGAATCTGCCGGCTGACCGTAAAGCGCGGACCGCAATGGGTACAGGTGCTGAAGGCATAACGCCAGCGCCGGTTGGCCGGCGCGCAGATATCTTCGATACAGTCGGGGCAGATTGCCGCATCCGGGCCGATGGCGGTGGCAACCGTGCCGGCGATGCTGTCGAGAATGACAAAGTCCTCGCCGCTGATTTCGGCGGCAAGCGTCTCGATGGCATCGATCCGCGCCAGCGCCGGAGCCTCGCGCGGCAGGCGCTGCAGGAACTCGTCGATGCGATCGCCGGCAACGCCCAGACTGACGCCGGCGCCATCGTTGCGCACCCAGCCGGACAAACCCAGTTCGCCGGCCAGACGCCAGACATAGGGGCGAAAGCCCACCCCCTGGACCAGGCCTCGAATACGCAGTTGCCGACCGTTTGCCGACAACTTATTTTGCCGCCAGCTGGCGTTCCAGCTCGGCAACCCGGCGCTTCAACGCGTCGACCGTTTCCGAACGCTTGCCGCGCTGGGCCTCGAGTCCGGCTTCGATCCAGTCCAGCCAGGCGCTCATGCCGTCGCCGCTGGTCGCCGAAACCCGGAAGATGGTCAGATGCGGATTGACCCGGCGGGCATTGGCCTCGGCCAGATCGGCGTCGAAATCGAGATAGGGCAGCAGGTCGCACTTGTTGAGCAGCATCACGTCGGCGGCCGCGAACATGTCGGGGTACTTGAGCGGCTTGTCCTCGCCTTCGGTCACCGACAGGATGGCCACCTTGTGATGCTCGCCGAGATCGAAGGCGGCCGGGCAAACCAGGTTGCCGACGTTCTCGATCAGGAACAACGACTCTTCGGCCGGCTGCAAGCGCTGCATGGCATGACCGACCATATGGCCGTCGAGATGGCAGCCCTTGCCGGTGTTGATCTGCAGCGCCGCGACGCCGGTGGCGCGAATGCGCTCGGCGTCGTTCGAGGTCTGCTGGTCACCTTCGACGACGCTGATCGCCACCTTGTCCTTGAGCAGTTCGATGCTCTTCACCAACAGCGTGGTCTTGCCCGACCCAGGGCTGGAAACCAGGTTCAGCGCGAAGATGCCGCGCTCGTCGAACCAGCTGCGATTGGCCGCGGCATAGCTGTTGTTCTTGGACAGGATGTCCTGTTCGATCTGCACCATGCGCGCCTGCGACATGCCCGGAACATGCGCCCGGGCCGGGCCGCTGCCGTAGTCGAGATCGCCGCTGACCGCCGGCGTGTGGTGGTGATGCCCGTGGTCGTGGTCGTGGTCGTGGTCGTGGTCGTGGTCGTGGTCATGACCATGTTCATGCGGATGGTTGTGCGCGTGCTCTCCCTGATGCACGTGCGCATGGCTGTGCGTGCTGCCATCGGCATGCTGATGCGGGTGGGCATGATCGGCCGGAGTCGCATGGTCGTGCGTGTGGGCATGGTCGTCGGCATGCTGGTGATCGTGGTGGTGGCGATGCACCGTTCCGTCCGCATGCACATGGCTGTGCTCGTGCGCACCGCCCTCGATCTTCGTCTCACCCGCACCACAGCCGCAAACCGTACACATATCGCCGTCTCCTGTTCGAACTACTCGATTTCGATTTCCTTGACCCGCATCTCGGTACCGCCGGTCGCCTGCACCTGGTGACTGCCGCATTGCGGGCAGGCGCCATAAAGCTCTTCCATCGGCACCGTCTCGGCGCACTGCATGCACCAGCCGGCACCGGGCACCTCGACGATTTCCAGCAGCGCACCATCCGCCATACTGCCATGCGTCACCGCCCCGAAGCAGAATTTCAGCGCTTCCGGCTCGACCGAGGACATGCGGCCGATTTCCAGCACCACCAGCTTCACCCGCTGCGCCTGCTCGCGGCGTGCCGTATCTTCGACCAGTTGCAGCACACCTTCGGCCAAGGACATTTCATGCATGTTCAATCTCCACAACATAGGGCAGACAGGGATCGAGCGCCAGCACCGCCTGATCGATCGCCCGCCGGGCGGCCCCCAGATCGGCTGTCGGCCGGCCGGCGAGGAGGGCTTGCAGGCCCTGCGCATCGGCAAAATGGCAATCGGTCGGCGCCCAGACACGGTAATTCACCACCCGCCCCTCGCGCACCCGGGCGGCATGCGTCAGCACGCCCCGCGCCGTCAGCGTCTGGCCGACGCCCCAGCCGTCATCCCCGGCCGCCGCAACCGGGAATGGCGTGCCCTTGGCCAGGGCTTCGGCCGCGGCCTGCGTCTCGTGCAGACGGGTCAGCAGCGCGCCGGCAATCGAAGCCGGCCAGCGCGGCGCCGGCTCATCGGCCACCGCGCCTTGCCAATAGGCCAGCCAGGCGGCCGGCTGCAAAACCGGGAAGCCGGAGACGGGAAGATCGCCGGCCGCCCCCAGTTGCTCCAGGCAGCGCTCGGCAAAGCGCGGCAGAATGTCCTGCAGCAGCTTCCGGGTCGCCACTAGGCGATGCTCGCCCAGGCGTTCGCTGCGCCAGGCGACAAAGGCTTCCTTGCCCGGCAACTGGCCGCAAGCGGCCGGCCAGTCGAGCAGCAAGCGCCAGAAATTCTCGTGCAGCAATTCGGTCCACAACTCGCCATCGTCGACCGGGCGACGCGCGATGCCCTGCGCCGCTGCCAGCGCCGCCTGTGCCGCAGCTCGCTGGGCGGCAGCACACAGGGTGTAGATGTAGGGCACCGTCTTGACCACCACCTCCGGCGCCTGGCCGATGAACAGCCGGGTCACCGGCGGGCGGTTGAGGGCGACGCTCAGGCTGGCAATGCCCTGGCCGGTGTAGCGCGCCTGAATGCTGAGCAAACCGCCGGAACTCATCCGCGCAATCCCAGGAAAGCCCGCCGGCCGGTATCCATTCCCTCCCATATCGGCTGTGGT
>DAIMCQ010000026.1:0-23802 GCA_036726285.1 Azonexus sp. | reverse complement strand
GCCTGGCCGCATTGGGAACCTTGCCGGTATTGTTGCCAACGGCACAAGGCGCAGCGGATCCCGAGGCGGTCAGCTGGTTGCGGCGGCGCCTCTGGTTGGTAGCAGGCGGGGCCTTGGTAGTGGCCACCGGGGCGGCGGTAATTTGGCCGCTTGCCGCACCGGGGGCTGCACTGGTCCTGGTTGCAGCACTGGGCTTGCTTGGCCAATGGGGGCGGCGTTTTGGCCTGCGTAAATTGCTCTGCGACGGGGTTTCGGCTTCCTTGCTGGTGGCGGTCGTCGGCTTGCTGTTGGCGCTGGCCTTTGGTGTGGTTCACGGTGCCGGATTGGTAACCGGGCGTTCGACGTTGTTGGCCTGGGTGATCGGTTTTCTTTTGCCGCTGGTTTCGGGTGCCCTCAGCCAGTTGTTACCCGTCTGGCGCTGGCCTGGACCGACGACGCCGGCTCGTCTGTTGATGAGGCAGAAGCTCGCCGCGAACGGTAGTTGGCGAGCCCTGTTCTTCCTGCTCTCCGCACTGGCCGTGCAGAGCGAATTGACGCCTGTCGGTGCGGCTTTTCTGATCGGGGCGTTACTGTTGTTTCTGTTCAGCCTGATCCAGGCCGTGCGCGTCAGGCAGTCGACGCGGTAAAATCCACACTTTTCGCTTTTCAGGGCTTCGCCATGCGCTATATCTCGACTCGCGGTCATGCCGCGCCCCAGGCTTTCTGCGACATCCTCCTCGGCGGTCTGGCGCCGGATGGCGGCCTCTATCTGCCGGAAAGTTATCCGCAGATCAGTCGTGCCGAACTGGATGCCTGGCGCCCGTTGTCCTATGCCGATCTGGCCTACGAGATTCTTTCCAAGTTCATCACCGATATCCCGGCCGCCGATCTCAAGGCCCTGGTCGCCAAGACCTACACCGCGCAGGTCTATTGCCACACGCGCAACGGCGGCAACGCAGCCGAAATCACGCCGCTGACCAAGCTGGAGGACGGCCTCTACACGCAAGAGCTGTCGAACGGCCCGACCCTGGCCTTCAAGGACATGGCGATGCAGTTGCTGGGCAATCTGTTCGAGTACGTGCTCGACAAGCGTGGCGAGTCGATCAACATCCTCGGCGCCACCTCCGGCGATACCGGCTCGGCAGCCGAATACGCCATGCGCGGCAAGCACAACGTCAAGGTCTTCATGCTCTCGCCGGACGGCAAGATGAGCGCCTTCCAGCGTGCCCAGATGTACTCGCTGCAGGATGCCAACATCTTCAACATCGCCGTCACCGGCATGTTCGACGACGCACAGGACATCGTGAAGGCGGTCTCCAACGATGCCGAATTCAAGGCCAAGTACAAGATCGGTGCGGTCAATTCGATCAACTGGGCGCGGGTCGCGGCGCAGATCGTCTATTACTTCCAGGGCTATTTCCTGGCCACCAAGTCCAACGACGAGCAGGTGGCTTTCACCGTGCCCTCGGGCAATTTCGGCAATATCTGCGCTGGCCACATTGCCCGCATGATGGGTTTGCCGATCGCCCGTCTGGTACTGGCTACCAACGAAAACGACGTGCTCGACGAATTCTTCCGCACCGGCGTCTATCGTCCGCGCACGTCTTCGGAAACCAACGTCACGTCCAGCCCGTCGATGGATATTTCCAAGGCCTCCAATTTCGAACGCTTCGTGTTCTATCTGGTCGGTCGCGATCCGGCCGTGGTCCGCGAACTGTGGGCCAAGGTCGACAAGGGGCAGGCATTCGATCTATCGACTAGCGCCCATTGGTCCAAGCTGTCGAGCTTCGGTTTCGTCTCCGGCAAGAGCACGCATGCCGATCGCCTGCAGACCATCCGTTTCGCCCAGCAGAACTACAAGGTCATGCTCGACACCCATACCGCCGACGGTTTGAAGGTCGCTCTTGAGCATCGCTTGCCGAACCTGCCGATGATCGTGCTGGAAACCGCTCAGCCGGCCAAGTTCGAAGAAACGATTCGTGAGGCGCTGGGTCAGGAACCGGTGCGCCCGGCCGATCTGGCCGGTATCGAAAAACTGCCGCAACGCGTCGAGGTGATGGCGCCGGATGTCGAGGCGGTGAAGCGTTACCTGGTCGAACGCGTCTGAACGCTCTCCGGAATGGAAAAGGGCAGCCGAGGCTGCCCTTTTTTGTTTGCTGCGGCCTTGGCGGCTAGAGGTAGATCACTGCCGGGAAAACGGCAACAGCCAGAACCAGGACCAGCCATTCGAGATTGTGTCGGGCCAGAAAACCGGTGAAATGCAGCACAAGAATCGTGATGGCGATGACGTAGAACAGCGCGAACAACATGGGGGGCTCCCTGGGGAAGAATCGTTTTTTGATTTCTCCGGGAGATTATGACAATAAAAAGCCCCAAGTCCTAGCCGATGAAACGCATCGAGAGATCCAAAGCCTTCACGTCCTTGGTCAGCGCACCGACGGAGATCCTGTCTACGCCTGTCTCGGCGATGGATCGGATGGTGTCCAGCGTGACGTTGCCGGAGGCTTCGAGAATGGCCTTGCCGGCGTTGATCCGGGCAGCCTGACGCATCATGTCGAGCGTGAAGTTGTCGAGCAGGATCATCTTTGCGCCGGCCGCCAGTGCGGTGCTCAGTTCGTCGAGCGATTCGACCTCGATCTGGATGAACTTGCAGCGCTCGCCAGCCTGGGCGGCGACCGCCTGTGCTGCGGCCATCGCTTCGGCGATGCCACCAGCGGCGTGGATATGATTTTCCTTGATCAGGATGGCATCCCACAGGGCCAGGCGATGATTGCCGCCACCGCCGCAACGGACGGCGAATTTCTGGGCGATGCGCAGGCCGGGCAGGGTCTTGCGGGTATCCACCACCTGCGCCCCGGTGCCGGCGATGGCGTCGGCGTAAATGCGTGCCTTGCTGGCCACGGCAGAGAGCAGTTGCAGGAAATTCAGGGCGCTGCGCTCGGCCGAAAGCAGGGCGCGGCCGTTACCTTCGATTTCGCAAAGCAGCTGGTTGGCAGCGATGCGATCGCCGTCGCCGGCTTGCCAATTGACCACGGCGTCCGGATCAAGGCGGCGGACGCATTCGTCGAACCAGGCCGTGCCGCAGAGCACGCCGTCCTCTCGCGAGATGACCGTCGCCTTGACGCGGCGGTCGCCGGGAACCAGGCTGGCGGTGAGGTCGCCGGCACCGATGTCTTCGGCCAGTGCATCATTGACGTTGCGGGTGATTTCAGGGGCGAGCGGGGTATCGAATTGGATGGACATATCTGTGTCGTGGCGGCATGCTGAGGGGGCGAATTGTACCGTCTGGGAGGATGCATGGCCGATGTCGTTGGCGTGTTTCATGTCGGGGTGGGCGTCATGCTGGCCCTGGTCGTCGCCCTGGTGCTGGTCTATTGGTACATCCGGGATATCACCCAGAAGCGCCACACGGTGCTGCGCAATTACCCGGTGATCGGCCATCTGCGCTTTTTCTTCGAGGATCTGGGCGAATATTTCCGGCAGTATTTTTTCCTCGGTGACCGGGACGAAATGCCCTTCAACCGGGCGACCCGCGGCTGGGTATACCGGATGGCCAAGAACGAGGGCGGTATTCTCGGTTTCGGTTCGACCTACGACCTGAACCAGTCCGGCGCGCTGGTCTTCGTGAACGCGGCCTTCCCGGTGCTCGAAGGCGAACATTTGCCCTCGCCGCCGGTGGTCATCGGCGAAGGCTGGTGTGAAAAACCCTTTTCGACCGTGTCGCTGATCAACATCAGCGGCATGAGTTACGGCGCCATCTCCAAGCCGGCCGTGCAGGCTTTGTCGCGCGGTGCGGCCTTGTCCGGCTGCTACATGGATACCGGTGAAGGCGGCCTCAGTCCCTACCATCTGGAGGGCGGCTGCGATGTGATTTACCAGATCGGCACGGCCAAATACGGCGTGCGTGACGAGGCGGGCAAGCTGGATCCCGAGAAGCTGCGGGCGATGGCTGCCCACGAGCATGTCAGGGCCTTCGAGATCAAGCTCTCGCAAGGCGCCAAGCCGGGCAAGGGCGGGGTTTTGCCGGCCGCCAAGGTGACCGAGGAGATCGCCCGCATTCGCGGCATTCCGATGGGCCAGGATTCGCTGTCGCCAAACCGGCACCCGGAAACCAGCAACATGGACGAGTTGCTCGACATGGTGATCCAGGTCCGCGAAATCACCGGCAAGCCGGTTGGGGTCAAGACGGCGATCGGGGGCTGGCAATTCATGCACGAACTGGTTGAGGCGGTGAATCGGCGGGGTTTGTACAGCGCCCCCGACTTTCTTGCCATCGACGGCGGCGAGGGCGGCTCGGGGGCTGCGCCGCAGGCCCTGGCCGATCACATGGCACTGTCGATCAACGAGGCTTTGCCGCGCGTGGTCGATGCGCTGATCGAAAGCGGTTTGCGCGACCGGATCAAGGTCATCGCTTCCGGCAAACTGATCACGCCGGCCAAGGTGGCCTGGGCGCTGGCCTGCGGGGCCGACCTGATCAACACGGCGCGGGGCTACATGTTCTCGCTGGGCTGCATCCAGGCCTTGCGCTGCCACCAGAACACCTGTCCGACCGGCATCACCACCCACGATCCGCGTCTGCAACGCGGCCTCGATGTCGGCGACAAGGCCGAACGCGTCGCCGCCTACACCCGCAACATGAACAAGGAAGTCGAGATGATTGCCCATGCCTGCGGCCTCAAGCATGCCCGGCAGTTCCGCCGCGAGCATGTGCGCATCGTCCAGCCGAACGGCCAGAGCACGGCGCTCAACATGCTCTATCCCTATCCGCCGGTACGCTGAACCCAGTGGTTGAAAAGGTGGCGGGCGGCGTCGATGACTTCGCCGGCGGTCAGGCCAATCGGCCCGATGCCTGACTCAACCAATGCATCGGCCGCTGCGCCGTGCAGGTGCACGCCGGCCAGCAGGGCCTGGTCGGCCGGCCAGCCCTGGGCGAGCAGCGCCGTGATCAGGCCGGTCAGCACGTCGCCCATGCCGGCGGTAGCCATGCCGGGATTACCCGTGGTGTTGATCCACCAGCCACCTTGGTGGGGAGCAACGACGGTGCCGCAGCCTTTCAGGGCAATGTGGGCGCGATAACGCCGACTCAGCTCGCAGGCTGCCCCGATGCGGTCGGCCTGGATTTCGGCGGTTGAGCTTTCGAGCAGGCGGGCTGCCTCGGCCGGGTGCGGCGTGAGGATGGCAGGCTGGCGGCGGCTGGCCAGCGCAACCTGCAGATTGCCTTCGCTGGAAACCAGGTTGAGCGCGTCGGCGTCGAGGACCAGGGGCAGGTCGAGTCCGATGGCCGTTTCCAGCAGTTCCGAGGCTTCCAGCGAAACGCCCAGCCCGGGGCCGCAACCGAGGGCACTGAGCGGTGTTTGCAGCAGGGCTTGCGGGTTTCGCAACATCAGTTCCGGCTGCAGCGGGTCGAAGCCGGGATGCGCCGGTTCTAGCAGGCCGAGATAAACCCGGCCGGCGCCGAGTTTGAGCGCCGCCCGCGCCGCCAGGAAAACGGCACCGACCATGGAGGGGGCGCCGCCCAGCAGACCGGCACTGCCGAAGCTGCCCTTGTGGCTGTTTTGCCGCCGTGGCTGCAGGCAGTCGTCGAAGGCCGATTGGTCGAGTCGCCGGCCATCTGGCGGAATATCGGCATCGAGCGGCAAATCCAGATCGGCAACGCGGAGTTGTCCGCAATGGTCGGGACCGTCACCGGTCAACAAGCCGGGCTTGCCGGCGATGAAGCTGATGGTGTGGCTGGCCTCGATCGTCGGGCCGAGGCATTGCCCGGTGTCGGCATTCAGGCCGGATGGGCAGTCGAGGGCGAGCAATGGACAGCGCCCGGCCTTGGCCTGTTGGTTGGCTGCCCCGATCCATGCTGCGTACTTGCCGTCGGCCGGGCGACTAAGGCCGATGCCGAACAGCCCATCGACGATCAGTCCCCACTGCGTTGCCGGCGGAATGTCTTGCAAGGTGCAGCCGCCTTCGGCGATGAAGGTCTGGTAGGCGGCAGCAGCGTCAGCGGGGAGCCGGTCGGGGGGCGCGATGAAGCAGACAACGACCGAAAACTGCTGTTGGCGCAGCAGGCGGGCGACGACGAAGGCATCCCCGCCGTTGTTGCCCGGCCCGGCCAGAACCAGAATGGGCTGGTTCTGGTCGCCGGCCAGCTCTGCTGCCCATGTTGCGGCGGCGTGTCCGGCGCGTTGCATCAGCGGTAGCGCAGCATGCCGCATTTCAATCCGGCGCAGGGACGGGGCAAGACAGAGTCGATTCATTTTTTGGGGGTCACGTGCTTCAAGATGAGTCGAACCAGTTTTTCCGGCTCGATCGGCTTGGCGATGTAATCCACCATACCGGCGGCAAGGCAGGCTGCACGGTCCTGGGCTAGCGCGTGCGCGGTCTGGCCGATGATCGGCAGGCCCGGCGCCATGGCGCATATCTGGCGGGCGGCATCGTGACCGCTGAGTATCGGCATCTGGACATCCATCAACACGATGTCGAAGTGGCCCGGCGGGTTTTGCCTGACCTGTTCGACGGCTTGTTGCCCGTCGCTGGCAATGACGACGCTGGCGCCGTCCTCACCGAGGTTTTCCTGGAGGATCTCCTGGTTGATCTCGTTGTCTTCGGCGACCAGGATATTCAGTCCCGCCAGTGGCTTGCCGGCAACGGTGGTGGCGATGGCGTAGGCGGGGGGCGTATGCGGCGAGGAGGGAAGGCTCTCCCGATAGGGCAGTCGAACTTCGAAAACGCTGCCGTGGCCGGGCAGGCTATCCACCACGATATCGCCCCCCATCTGCTTGACGATCCGTTCGGTAATGGCCAAACCCAGTCCGGTGCCGCCGAATTTTCGGGTCGTCGAATTATCGCCCTGTTCGAAGGGGTTGAAGATCACGCCAATCTGGCTGGCCGATATACCAATCCCGGTATCGGCCACGCTGATGATCAGCCAGGCGCCATCAATCGCGGCCGACAGGGTGATGCTGCCTGACTCGGTGAATTTGACGGCATTGGCCAAGAGGTTGAGCAGTATCTGTCGAAGGCGGAGCGGGTCGCTCTGGCAACTGGACGGGAAATCTTCGCTGACCTCCAGTTCCAGTTCGATCCCTTTGGCGCCGGCCCGCTCGCGAACCAGATCGAGCGACTCCTGCAACAGCCCGGGCAGCTCAACCCGGGTCGATTCGATTTTCAGCATGCCGGCTTCCATCTTCGACAGATCGAGAATGTCGTTGATGATGCCGAGCAGCAGGGTGCCGGAGCTGACGATCTTGGCGAAGGTGTCGTGAGCTTTGCTGTCCGGTGGGGAAGCGCGCTGGCCGATACGGGCCATGCCGAGCACGCCGTTGAGCGGCGTGCGGATTTCGTGGCTCATGTTGGCGAGAAATTCGCTCTTGATCCGGGCCAGACGTTCCGCTTCCGCCCGCGCCTGCTCGAGATCGGCGGTACGACTGCTGACCAGTTGCTCAAGATGGTCGCGATAGCGGGCGATTTCGGCATCCTTGCTTTTTTGTTCGCGGAGGGCCTGGCGCAGTTCGGCTTCCATGGCCTTGGTTTCGGTGATGTCGGCGATGAATCCGTACCAGGTAATGGTCTCGTCATTGCCTGCTTCAGGAATGGCATTGACCAGAAGCCATTTGATACCGTCCCGGGGATGGACAATCCGGTACTCGATGCGCCAGGGCGATAGCTTGCGCGCCGAATCATGCAGCGATTCGAGAAAGCGCTTCTGGTCATTGGGGTGCAGCATGGCCCGAATCTGATTGGCGCTGAGCGCCAGTTCTTCCGGCGTTACACCATAGATGCCGATGATCGCATCGCTGACAAAAGGAAAGTTGCCGCTGTCGTCGGGGAGCAGGCGGTACTGGAAGACGACGCCGGGCAGGTAGGAGACGATACGGCGCAGTCGCGTATTGGCGGCATGCTCGGCGGCCTGTGCCTCCTCGGCCAGGATGGTTTCCTGCAAGCCATTGAAGGCCGAGGTGAGCTGGCCGATTTCATCCATGGTGTGAACCGGCAAGGCCTGCCGGGGAATCTTGCCATCGCGCATGTCGCTGAGCAGTTCCGAGGCTTCCCGGAGCGGCGATAACTGGTGCCGCAACCACCACCCGCTGATCAAGGTGGCGAGTACCGTCAGCAGGGCGGAAATCAGCACCAGATGGCGCTGCATCGCCCGAATCGGGGCAAAGGCCTCTTCGGCTGGAAGAACCGACTGCATCAGCCAGCCGGTGCTGGGGATACGCTTGCTTGACGAGAGCTCGATGACGCCGCGCGAACTCAGGGCGACGCCGGAGCCTTCATAACCGTCGATGTAACGGTCGTAGACAGGATTGATCCCGGGGGGCGGTCCGACTTTCATGACCCGCCGCTTGTCGGAAGAGGCGACGTAGGACCGATTGCCGGGGGCTGTAACGAAAAAATCGCCGGTATTGCCGTATTTGCCGGTGCTGATGTCGTCAAAGAAGTTGTGCTGGCTCAGGTTGGTTACGCCGATCACCGCACCAATGATTGTGCCGTCCGGCATTTTGATCGGCACATGCATGCCGACGACCGGTTGATGGCTATGCTGGCTAAATAGCGGGTCGGTGCTGAAAATACGCTCGCCGCGCAAACTGTCGCGGACTCTCGGGTAGTCGATGAAATTTGCGCCGCGGCGGTTCAGCCGTTCCGGCGTGCTGGCGACGGCCAGTCCTTCGCTGTCGACGATAAGCACGCCCCAGTTGAAAATGCTTTCCGGAACATCGCGTTGTTCCAGATAGCTTTGGGCGGCGCCCGGCGTCTGCATCAGTTCTGGTGTGATTTTGGCTGCCAGCGATTCGGCAATGTTCATCCGCTCGTGGATCGACCGATCCAGTGCATTGGCAATCAGCGAAACCGAAGAGAACTGCTGGGCCGAGATCGCCGCTTCCATGCTGTGGCGCAGCGAATGGCTGAGTGCCAGAACGGCGATCCATAGCACGCTCAGACTGACCACCAGGGCACCGACCGTGATGCGTGTCCGCAATGAGTGCCAATTCAGAAAACCCAGCTTCACCTTCATTGTTCTCCCCGATCTGCTCTACGGCCCGGAACGCTGATCAGACGGGCAAGGCAGTTGATCTATTGTCGCGCTTGGCTGTCTTTGCGGCAACAGATGATGCGGCCTTTTAGCAAGTAATTGATGCCTTGGCGAGATGCAGGGTCGCGCTGTGGATGCTGACCGTATCGTCGATGTTGCGGGCATAGCCACCGGCCATGGCGATGGCGACCGGAACATGCCGCGTCGTGCAGTGCCCATAGACCATCCGGTCGCGCTCGGCCAGGCCGGCAAAGCTCAGGCCGAGCCGGCCCAGGCGATCATCGTGGTAAGGGTCGGCCCCCGCCAGGTAAATGACCAGATCGGGATGGGCGATATCGAAGGCGGTGTGCAGGCCTTCCTCCAGCCTGAGCAGGTAGGCCGCATCGGAACAGCCATCCGGCAACTCGATGTCGAGGTCGCTCTGCTCCTTGTCGAAAGGGTAGTTGCGGGCGCCGTGGATGGAAAAAGTGAAGATGCTGTCGTCGCCGGCCAGAATGCTCGCCGTGCCGTTGCCCTGATGCACATCGCAATCGACGATCAGGATGCGCCTGGCCCGGCCTTCGGCCTGCATCGCCCGGGCGGCGACCGCCGCATCGTTGAAAACGCAGAAACCTTCGCCGTGGTCGCGGAACGCATGGTGGGTGCCGCCGGCCAGATTGGCCGCCACGCCGTCTTCAAGGGCGGCGCGACAGGCGCTCAGCGTGGCCCCGGCCGAACGGCGGGAGCGTTCCACCATGCCGGCGCTCCACGGAAAACCGATGGTTTTCTGCGCCTTGTCGTCGAGCCGGCCGTGGCTGACCCGATGGATGTAGTCGAGATCGTGAGCGCGCGCCAGTTCCTCGTCGCTGGCGGCCGGAGGCAGGTGAAAATCGCTTTCGCGGAATTCGCCGCTGGCCAGCAGGGCCTGGCGCAGGCGGGCATATTTTTCCATCGGAAAACGATGCCCGGCCGGCAAGGGGAGCACGAAGACATCGGTGTAGAACAGCCGCATGGCCGATGTCGGGGCGCTATCTGCGAGTGGGGATCAGTTCAGCGCGGCCGACAGCTTGCGCCGGAACTCGCGGATCAGGTCGTCGTACTGTTCGCTGCCACCGAGGGCTTCGAAGAGTTGCAGCAAGGCTTTGCGGCCGGCCCCTTCCTCGAAGAAGCGGTCACGCGTGGCAACTTCCAGCGCGGCTTCCATGGCTTCACGGTAACGTCCCTGAGCGGCATAGGCGCGGGAGAGTTCCAAGCGGGCGCCGTGGTCGGCCGGGTTGGCGGCGAGGCGGGCTTCGACCTCGGCCGTGTCGGCCGCGCCATCGGCCAGCGCCAGGCGGGCGCGCAGGGCATTGGCGCGGTCCGGTTCGCTGGTGTATTCGCCGGCCAGCAGTTGCTTGGCTTCATCGTTGCGGCCGAGTTGCATCAACACGTCGATGGCGTCGAGCTGGATGGCCTGATCGTCGGGCTTGGCATGGCTGGCTTCGACCAGCTTGGCGAGGGCTTCTTCAAGCTTGCCTTCGGCGACCAGGGCGGCCGCTTCTTCGCGCAGGTTGCCGCCAGGGCCGGCAGGTAGTGCGAAGCGGTCGAGAAATTCGCGGATCTGGCCTTCCGGCAAGGCGCCGCTGAATTCATCGACGAGTTGTCCCTGGAACAGCACCTTGACGGTCGGGATGCTGCGCACGCCGAAATGTTGCGACAACTCGGGATTCTCGTCGGCATTGACCTTGGCGAGCAGGAAGCGGCCGCCGTATTCTTCGGCCAGTTTTTCCAGCAGCGGCTTCAAGACCTTGCAGGGTTCGCACCACGGGGCCCAGAAGTCGACAACGACCGGCACCTGTTCGGCTGCGATCAGTACCTTGGCTTCGAAGTCTTCGATGGACACATCAAAGGAAAATTGGGTCATGGTGATGGCCTGTAAAAATTAAAGTCGGACGAATTCTACCGTCAGCCCGGGGGCATTGGCGGCATGCAGGTAGAGGCTGTCGGTCGGCGGCTCGTTCAGCCAGCGGCCGAGTCGCTCGGGAAAGTCCGGGCTGTCGGCCAGGCTGGGCTGGGCGCCTGTCTTCGACAGTTGGAGGCGGGCCAGCGGATTTTCAAGGGGCTGGGCAGCCAGCGCCAGCCAGTGGGCGGCACTGCCGTCGGCACGGTGATCGAGCTGGGCGCACAGCACCTGCGCATAGCGTCCTTGCGCCAGCCAGTGGCCGGCCAGGGTGATGAGCAACGACCAGTAGGCCTGGCCGACCTCATCCTGCGGCAGGTGCATGGCGCTGTGCAGGCCGGGCAGGAAGGGCTTGAGCTGGGCTGCGGCAATCGCCGGCTGGGTGGCGAGAAAGTCGTAGGGCATCGGTTCGGCCGGGCCGCAGCAGACTTCATCGAGCAGGGTCAGGGTTTCCTGGCGCGGGCCGCTGTTCGATTGCCAGAGCAGGGCGGTCGGCAGCTGGCGCTGTGCCTCCGGCAGGCAGTTGAGGGCGCCGATCACGGCCAGTTGGGTCAGCCCGGCGGCGCGGCGCAACGGCTTGCCCAGGGTCGAACGGACGGCGCCGGGCAGGGCATCGGCCGTCAGATGCTGGCTGAAAATGGCATTGAGGTAGCTCATCGCCGGCGCTCCATGATCAGGGCCGCCAGGCCGCCGCCGAAGCCGACCAGGTTGAGCAGGGCCCGGCTGATATGGGCGTTGCTGCGCTCGACCAGCGGGCACAGGGCAATTTCCGGATCGACCCGGCTGAAACCGCCGGTGGCCGGAAGGTGTTCGCTGTCGAGACAGGCCAGCAGGGCGGCCAGCTCGGCAATGCCACTGGCCCCCAGGGTGTGGCCGAGGGCCGGTTTGAGCGAGAGCAGGGGTGGCATGGCCTGGCCGAAAACCTGGCGCAGCGCATTGGCTTCGGCCAGGTCGGTACCCGGCGAGCCGGCGGCTTGCAGCTTGATCAGTTCGATTTGCTCGGTCGCCAGCCCGGCTTCGTCGAGGCAATCGAGCAGCAGTTCGGCAATCGGGCCGCCTTGCGGGTCGGGGCCGGTGGTCGAGTAGGCGTCGATGCCGGTGCGCAGGCCGCTGATCCGCCAGCCGGCGGGCTGGCTGCTCAAGCGAACGGCAGCGACGGCTTCGCCGAGTACCAGGCCATCGCGGGCGGCATCGAAGGGGCGGCAGGCGCTGCGCGAGAGCAGTTCCATCGCGGCAAAGCCGGCCAGCGTGCTGGCATTGGCCAATTCCACACCGACGACGATGGCTTCCTCGAAGCTGCCGGCGGCAATCAGGCTGCGCGCCGCATCGAGGGCCGAAAAGCCGGAAATGCAGGCGTTCGAGAAACTGTAGCGCGGGCCGTCGAGGCCCAGCCAGGCAGCGATTTGCCGGCTGAAGCTGGCGCTGGCCGGCGGCAGATCGAAGGGTTGGCCTTGTTCTTCGAAGCAGCCCATCTGGAACGATGAGGAGGCGATGAACAAGGGCGTGGCCGGGGCAATCGGCCCGAGCTGGGCGGCGAGGCTGCGGATGGCTTGCTCGGCCCGAGGCAGCCAGGCGGTTTCGCTCAAGGGCAGCGAATAATAGGGAAAGGCCCGGTCGCCCAGGTGTTTTTGTCCGAGCCGTGTCGTGCCGGCCCACATGCTTGCTGCCGCCTTGGCCGGGCTGTCGCCGCAGGCACAGTTGAGGGCGCTGCCGGCGATGTGGACGGGGCGGCTCATGCCTGCTCGGCGAGCCAGGCTTCGAGGTGTTCGGCCATGTTGGCGACGCTGCTCAGGACGCGGCGGGTTTCCTTGCTGTCAGGCAGGCGCAGGCCGTATTTTTTCTTGATCGCCATCGAGACCTGCAGTGCATCTAGTGAGTCGAGTTGCAGCGGGGCTTCCGGTCCGAATAGCAGGTCGTCGTCGCCGATGCTGTCCGGGGCGCAATCCTTGTCGCAGGCTTCGATGATCAGGGCCTTGAGTTCGCGGCGGAGGTCGGTATTCATGATTGGTTGGCGAGGGCGCGTTGGTTGAGCCGGATGGCCACGGCGAGCGCAAGCAGCGCGAAGAGCAGCAGCTTGCCCAGGCTGGGCAGCAGGTCGGCAAAGTCGCCATGGCGCAGCATGACGATGTGGAAGCCTTCCAGCCCCCAGGCCATCGGCGAAAAGCCGGCCAGGGTCTGCATGGCGGCCGGCATAATGAATTTGGGCACCATGATGCCGCCGATGGCGCCCATCAGGATGTTGCCGACGCCGCCGACGATGGTGGCTTGTTCCGAGGTGCGGGCCAGGCTGGCGACGAGCAGTGCCCAGGCGACGGCAGCCAGGCTGACGGCGGCCGAGACGGACCACCATTCAAGCAGCAGCGGCGTGCTGCCGGGCAGTTCCAGTGCTTCGCTGCCAAACAGCGGGACCAGGTACATGCCAACCAGGACCATCAGCAGGGCTTGCAACTGATTGACGACAAAAAAGGGCAGCAGCTTGCCGCTCAGGATCAGGCGAAACGGCACGCCGATGGCGCGCAGGCGCTGCAGCGTCCCTTGCTGGCGTTCGATGATGAAGATCGAGGAAACCGGGATGACGACGAAGAACATCGCAAAGATCAGCCAGGCCGGCACGTTCTGCTGGACCGAGGAAGGAATCCGGGCGTTGCTGTCGCCGCGCACCGCTTCGCTGCGGATTTCGTCCGGCCAGTCGCGCTCGCCGCTGACGGCCGCCGTCGGCAGGCCGAACAGCTTGCCGGCCTTGAGGCTCAGCTCGTCGGCCCGAACCGCGCCCAGGGCGGCCATCACCTGGTTGCGGAAGG
The DNA here is from genome assembly GCA_036726285.1 of Azonexus sp. Lineage (GTDB taxonomy): Bacteria > Pseudomonadota > Gammaproteobacteria > Burkholderiales > Rhodocyclaceae > Azonexus. Next base: position 10,079 of record DAIMCQ010000026.1, on the reverse strand, counting down.
CCAGTTGCAGGGCCGGGGCGAGGGCAGGGTCGACCAGCAGGGTCAGCGCCTGCGGCGGCTGACCATCGGTGCCGCCCGGCGTCAGCAGGCGTTTGCCGAAATCGGCGGGGATGACCAGGACGAGGGTTTGCCGGGCATGCAGGATGGCGTCGCGGGCCGCCGCGAGATCGGCCGGGGGCGGCGTGCTGCGGAACGAGGCGCTGCGGGTCAGGCGCTTGACCAGGGCTTGCGAACTCGGGCTGTGGTCGAGGTCGATCACCGAATAGCCGACATCGATGCTGACGCCTGGCGTGAAGGCGTCGCGCAGCGCCAGGGTCATCACCAGGATGAAAATGGTCGGCATGATGAACAGTGCGAGCAGGCCGTGCCGGTCGCGCAGCAACGCGATCGATTCCTTGAGCCAGAGGGCGAGCAGGCGCGGTGACATGGTTCAGTCGCGCAAGGAACGGCGGGTCAGGCGCATGAAGACCTGCTCCAGGTTGTGCTGGCCGAGATTGAGCTGGCGCACGCTGCAGCCGGCTGCAGCCAATTGATCGAGCAGGCGGGGCAGGGCGCTGGCGCTGGCGAGATCGAGCCGGTAGCGGTTTTCGCCTTCGCCGAGCGCGCCATGCTGGCGGGCGATGTCGTCCGGCATGGCCCGGTCGAGCGTGATGTCGAGACGGGGTTCGGGCGTCTGCAGGATGTCGCTCAAGGCGCCTTCGATCAGCACCTTGCCCTGGTCGATGATGGCGACGCGCGGGCAGATGGCTTCGACTTCTTCCATGTAGTGGCTGGTGTAGATCACCGTTGTGCCGGCAGCGGGCAAGGCGGCGATCGAGTCGAGCAGGAAGTGGCGCGATTGCGGGTCGACGCCGACGGTCGGTTCGTCGAGCAGCAGCAAGCGGGGCTGGCCGAGCAGGCCGATGGCCAGGTTGAGGCGCCGGCGCAGCCCGCCGGACAGTTGTTCGGCCCGTTTGGCGACGACCTGCTCCAAGCGGGTGAAGGCGATGGCCGAATCGATCTGGCTTTTCAGCAGGCTGCCGCCCAGGCCCAGAGCGCCGCCAAAGAACCGCAGGTTCTCGCCGACGCTGAGCATCGGGTAAAAGGCGTAGTCCTGCGGTACCAGCGCGATCGCACGCGGTTCGGCGGCGCGAACGGCGGATAGTGCCTGGCCGTCGAGCCGGATCTCACCCTCGCGCGTGGTCAGCAGTCCGGCCAGCAGGGAGATCAGCGTGGTCTTGCCGGCGCCGTTGGGGCCGAGCAGACCGTAGACGCCGCCGGCCGGCACCTGCAGCGAGACGTCTTGCAGCGCCGGGCTGGCGGCATCGCGATAGCGGTAGGCGACGCCATCGATGTGCAGCATCAGGCGGCGCGGCGCAGGTCGCGGAAGAAGGCCTGTTCGTGATCGGCGATCTGGCGCAGCTTGTCGGCCAGCGCCTTGGGGGCGAGCGGCTGGCGGTCGCGAATCATGCGGGCGGCAAGCAGTGCGAATTCTCGCCATTCATCGCCGACCTCGATCAGGGCTTCCGAAAGTTCGTTGAGTCGGGGGCGAGCCAGCAATTCGGCCGATTCCTGCAGGAAGGAGGCATAAATGAAGCGGAAGCCGCCGCCGCCGGTGCCGATTTCCTCCTGCATGCGAACCACCTGGCCGATGAACAGCTTGGCTTGGGCCGCCTGGCTGGCGTCGAGGCCTTCGATGGCATTGGCCAGGCGACGGATGCCGCGCACGCCGATGATCGGCAGCGGCGTGTCGAGCATGATGCGCGTCGTCTTCTTGATCGCCTTGGGAATCACCGCAGACCAGTCGGGGGCGACCGGTTTGCCGGTGGCGTAATAGATCAGACCCTTGGGGGCGAGTACGCCCTTGGCAAAGCGGGCCTTTTGCAGGGCCTCGTTGCTGCAGGTGACCGGGTTTTCGAAAACCGGGTCGGAGAGCAGGTAGTCGCCGCTGGTCGCATCGCGGTCGTAGGCCAGGACGTTATGGGCATTGAAATGGAAACGCAGGTCTTCCGGCATGTAGGGCAGCCAGAATACCGAGGTCTGCATGCCGACCACTTCGCCGGCGGCGAGCAGTTGGTCGAGCCGCTGAGTGCCGGCGGCCGGATTGCGGAAGGTCTCGAAACGCATCTTCAGGCCAAGCGGCTTCTGCAGCCCCTTGATGATGAATTTCGGCGGCATCCGGTAGGCCACCAGCGGCAGGCCGTTGATCTTGACGATCGGCAGGTAGGCGAAGGACATCGCCGCCGAAAGTCCGAAGGCCATCGGTTCCGAGATGGCGAGACCGTGGTGGCGCAGCATCGTCGACATGACGCCGCTTTCGCAATGCGAAGCCTGGCTATGCTGGAATGCCATCAGTCGACCTTTTTCAGTTGTTCGCTGCTGACGCCCATCACGCTGGCGTAACGCTCGAGCAGCGCGGGCGACAGGCGGGCAAAGACGGCGGGGCGAAAGTGCCGGCGAATGCGCCATTGCCACAGACCGGTAGTCTGGGCCAGCATCGGCAGGTCCATGCGGGCCTTGTGCATGTGATATTCGAGCGCCGAGGTCTGGCCGGCAATGACCCGCTGGCGGGCTTCTTCAGCCAGCCGGTTGAGGTCGTCGACGGCCTGGCGGGTGACGATTTCCTCGACCTCCCAGCCGGCCGACTGGACGATCTGCAGCTTGCCGTCGGCGCCACGGGCATAGAGCGCCTTGCGGTGGCCGCCCAGGGTGACATTGCCTTCCTGCGGGACTTCGCTCTCAAGCATGGCCGACTACCGTCAGGTGCATCAGCGAACCGGTGAAACGACCGCTTTCCGGGATGAAGCAGAGCAGGCGCTGGCCTTCGGCAAGACGGCCGCTCTTCAGCAATTCATCGACCATGATGTAGATCGAGGCCGAACCGGTGTTGCCCTTGGTGTGCAGGTTGGTGAACCATTTTTCCTGGGGGACCGGAAAACCGACTGCTGCCATGCAGTCGACAATCGGCTGGCGGAAATATTCGGAAGACATGTGCGGCAGGAACCAGTCGATGTCGCTTGCCTGCAGCCCGTGCTTGCGCATCACTTTTTCCAGCGGCTTGCCGATGGTCTGGAAGACCACGCTTTCGTTGAGCAGGCGGACATCCTGCTTGACCGAAAAGACCGAACGCCGGGCCCATTCGTCGGCCGGAAACTCTTTCCAGCCCTTGAGCGTGCCGTCTTCCTGCTTTTCGCCGCCGGCATACATGCAGGTTTCCATGCTGCCGGCCTGGGACAGGATATCGATCCAGTCAATGCGCAGCGACTGGCCGCTGGCCGCCGGTTGCGGCCGTAGCAGAAAGGCGCCGGCACCATCGGAAAGCATCCAGCGCAGGAAATCCTTTTCGAAAGCAATTTCCGGATGGGCTTCGAGTTCGCTGATGCGGTGTTCCGACTCGGCCTCGAAATTGCGTGCGTGCAGCACCGCCGAAGCGAGTTCGGAGCCGGTGGCGACGGCTGTCTCAGCTTGGCCGGAGAGGACGGCCATGTAGGCGTACTTCAGCGCGGTCAGGCCGGACAGGCAGATGCCGGCGGTGGAAACGACCTCGCAGGCCGGGATGCCCAGTTCGCCGTGGACCATGACGCCATGGTTGGGCATCAACTGGTCGGGCATCGAGGTGCCGGTGGCGAGACAGTCGATTTCGCTCTCGACCGGCAAGGCGCGGATCGCCGCGGCAGTCAGTTGGGCGTTGGAGTGGGTGGCGGTGCCGGTTGCCGGGTCGATGGCGTAATAGCGCTCGCGGATGCCGTTGTTGCGCAGCACGATACGCCGTGCCCGGGATGGTTTTCCCCCAACCATGCCCAGCACGTTCTCGATGTTGTCGTTGCTGACCGGACCGTTGGGCAGGAATGCCGAGGTGCCGGTGATGTAAACCTTGCCGCTACTGTTCATATTTTTGTAAGTTGAATCCCTGCGACCCCGACGGAAGTTCGAGTTCGGCGCGCAACCTCTCCAGATGCGGCTTGAGCAGGGGTGAAAACAACCATTGTACCAACAGGCTCAATGGCACAACGGTTAATACCATGGTGATCAGGTAGAGGGCAAAGACCAGCAGGATCGGGCGCCGCCGCCACTGGCCGCGTTGGCCGAACAGGCGGATCAGTTTCGACCAGATCCGGAAGGCGCGCTGCGCGGTGCGCTCGCTGATCGCCAGGCGGGGATTGACGACGGCGGCGCGCAGGCCGCTCAGCATCGGCGCCGGGTTGCGCTCGGCGTCGCTATTCAAGGCATCGTTCAAGGCATGGCCAAAGCGGCTGGCGGCACGGATTTCGGCGGGCGCGACGCCGGCCGGCGGCAGGCCGAGGAAGCGGTCGCGGCGGCCAGTCAGTACCCAGCGCGGCGTGGTGATGAAAGTCGCCAGTGCCGGTCCCTGATCGGTAAAGACGATGTGGTCGCGCAGCTTGCCACCGGCTTCGGCGATCAGGCGTTTCATGGTGTCCTGGGCCGAAAGCCACATGTTGCGGCAGGCGACCAGTGTGACGACCGGTTTGTCCTTGATCAGTTGCCGGCCTTCCGGACTTTTCAGAAAGGCCGTCATCGGCAGGGCGGGGGCCAGGTACCAGACCTGGTAGGTCAGGATAACCAGATCGAAGGGCGTCTCGGCAGCGATGCTCAATGGCTTGAGCGGTGGGGCGTCGAGCTGGACGCACTCGGGGAAGGCGTCGACGAAATCGACAAGCGGCCAGGGCCAGGGAAAAGGTGCTTCCGGGACCAGGGTTTCCAGATGAACTTGATGTCCCGCCGCGCGCAAGGGCGCGATGACTTGCGCCGTGATGTCCGAGAGCTGTCCGGTTTGCGAATAATTGACGACGAGAACGTTTTTCAAGGTCTTGGCTGTGAGCTGATCAACCGCCGATTCTAACAAATGACAGTTGTCTTACGGTTGACCAAGGTAGTGGCCGGAATCGCGAAAAGGGTCGACGCGCTTGGGGGTTTTGCCCCTTTTCGGCTATCATTTTGCTTTCCCGCAGCCTGTCTTTCCATGACCAAATATGTTTTCGTTACGGGTGGTGTCGTGTCCTCATTGGGCAAAGGCATTGCCGCCGCATCGCTCGGGGCCATTCTGGAATCCCGCGGCATCAAGGTTACCCACCTCAAGCTAGACCCCTACATCAACGTCGACCCCGGTACGATGAGTCCTTTTCAGCACGGAGAGGTTTTCGTGACTGAAGACGGTGCCGAGACCGATCTCGATCTCGGGCATTACGAGCGCTTCACCAGCGCCAAGATGGGCAAGCGCAACAACTTCACGACAGGCCAGATTTACGACACCGTGCTCAAGAAAGAGCGTCGCGGCGAGTATCTCGGCAAGACGGTGCAGGTCATTCCGCACATCACCGACGAAATCAAGAGCAAGATCAAGGCGGGGGCCGAAGGTTCTGACGTCGCACTGGTCGAAGTCGGCGGTACGGTTGGTGACATCGAATCCTTGCCGTTCCTCGAGGCGATTCGCCAGATGGGCATCGAGGAAGGTCGCAATAACGTCTGCTACATGCACCTGACGCTGTTGCCCTACATCCCGACTGCCGGTGAGTTGAAAACGAAGCCGACCCAGCATTCCGTCAAGGAACTGCGCGAAATCGGTATCCAGCCGGATATCCTGCTGTGCCGTGCCGACCGTTCGATTCCGGTCGAAGAGCGGCGCAAGATCGCACTATTCTGTAACGTCATGCCGGAAGCCGTCATCGAGTGTCTCGATGCCGACTCCATCTACAAGATTCCCGGCCAGTTGCACGAGCAGATGCTCGACGAGATCGTCTGTCACAAGCTGAACATCCTGGCCAAGGCCGCCGACCTGACGGTCTGGGAAAACCTGATCGTCGCGCTGGAACATCCGCTGAACACGGTGACCATAGCCTTCGTCGGCAAGTACGTCGATCTCACCGAGTCCTACAAGTCGCTGATCGAAGCGATCAAGCACGCCGGCATCCATACCCGCAGCCAGGTCAATATCGTCTATCTCGATTCCGAAGATATCGAAAAGAACGGCTGTGGCGTGCTCAAGGATGTCGACGCCATTCTCGTTCCGGGCGGCTTCGGCAAGCGCGGTACCGAGGGCAAAATTGCCGCGATCCGTTTCGCCCGCGAGAACAAGGTGCCCTATCTCGGTATCTGTCTGGGCATGCAACTCGCTGTCGTCGAGTTCGCCCGTGACGTCGCCGGTATGCCCGAAGCCCATTCCACCGAGTTCGTGCAGGACACGCCCTATCCGGTGATCGGCCTGATCACCGAGTGGCTCGATGCCTCGGGCAAGGTCGAGAAACGCAGCGAAGATTCCGATATCGGCGGCACCATGCGCCTCGGTGCCCAGGTCTGCAAACTGGCCGAAGGCTCGCTGGCCCGTCAGATCTACGGTGCACCGGAGATTACCGAGCGCCATCGCCATCGCTACGAGGTCAACAACACGCTGTTGGCTCAGCTCGAAGAGAAGGGCCTGATCGTCGCTGGGCGTGCGCCGGGTACCGATCTGTGCGAGATGGTCGAATTGCCGGCCGACGTGCATCCGTGGTTCGTCGGTTGCCAGTTCCATCCGGAATTCACCTCCAACCCGCGTCAAGGTCACCCGCTGTTCACGTCCTACGTGAAAGCGGCGCTGGCCAGCCAGCAGGCCAAAGGCAAATGAAACTCTGCGGTTTCGAGGCTGGTCTTGACCAGCCTTTTTTCCTGATTGCCGGGCCTTGCACGGCGGAGTCGGAACAACTCTGTCTCGACGTCGCCGGCCATATGAAGGAAGTCTGTGCCCGACTGGGTATCAACTACATCTTCAAGGCCTCCTACGACAAGGCGAATCGCAGTTCCGGCACCTCGGTGCGGGGGCTTGGCTTGGACCAAGGCTTGCGTATTTTTGCCGAAGTGCAGCGCCAGATCGGCGTGCCGGTCTTGACCGATGTGCATGATGTCGACCAGATCGCCCCGGTCGCGGCCGTGGTCGATGTGCTGCAGACGCCGGCCTTCCTCTGTCGCCAGACCGATTTCATCCATGCCGTGGCGTCGTGCGGCAAGCCGGTGAATATCAAGAAGGGCCAGTTCCTGGCGCCGGGCGACATGAAGCACGTTGTCAGCAAGGCGCGCGAAGTCAATCAGGGCGCCGACAACATCATGGTTTGCGAGCGTGGCGCCAGTTTCGGCTACAACAACCTGGTGTCCGACATGCGCAGTCTGGCCATCATGCGGGAAACCGGGTGTCCGGTGGTTTTCGATGCCACCCACTCGGTGCAGTTGCCGGGCGGGCAGGGCACGACCTCGGGGGGGCAGCGCGAGTTTGTGCCGGTATTGGCACGGGCTGCCGTCGCCGTCGGCATTTCCGGCTTGTTCATGGAGACGCATCCGTGCCCGGAAAAGGCTTGGTCGGACGGGCCGAACAGCTGGCCTCTGGCGCGGATGGAAAGCTTGCTGAATACCCTGGTCAGCCTGGATCGCGCCGTCAAAGCGACGGGTTTCGAGGAAATGCGTTGAGCCAGAAGGGCTACATCGTCGCCGAGGTCAAGGCGCTCGACCCTGAAGCAATGGCGCGTTATCGTGTTCTTTCGCAAGCGGCTGTCGAGCAATATGGTGGTCGCTTTCTGGTGCGCGGTGGCGCTGCCACACATCTCGAAGGTTCGCGTTCGTTGCCGGAGCGCTTGGTCGTTGTCGAGTTTGACTCGGTTGAGCAGGCTCGGTGCTTTTATGACTCGGTTGAGTATCAGGCGGCACGCAAGGTACGCGAGCACGCGGCCGAAATGAACATGCTGGTTGTTGCCGGTGTTGATGATTCAATTTAAGTTGTTCTTTCAATTCATTGATAACAAGGAAGAAATATGAGTTCCATCGTTGATGTTGTTGCACGAGAGATTCTGGATTCCCGTGGCAATCCCACCGTTGAAGCTGATGTGTTGCTGGAAAGCGGTGTCATGGGCCGTGCGGCTGTGCCGTCGGGTGCCTCGACCGGTTCCCGCGAGGCCATCGAGCTGCGTGATGGCGATGCCAGCCGTTATCTCGGCAAGGGCGTGATCCAGGCCGTCGAGAACGTCAATACCGAGATTTCCGAAGCCATCATCGGCCTCGATGCTCAGGAACAGGCTTTCATCGATCAGACCATGATCGACCTCGACGGTACCGAAAACAAGTCGCGCCTCGGCGCCAACGCCATCCTGGCCGTCTCGATGGCGGTTGCCAAGGCCGCGGCCGAAGAGTCCGGCCTGCCGCTCTACCGTTACTTCGGCGGTTCGGGCCCGATGCAGATGCCGGTGCCGATGATGAACATCATCAACGGCGGCGAGCACGCCAACAACAGCCTGGATATCCAGGAATTCATGATCATGCCGGTCGGTGCTTCCTCCTTCCGTGAAGCCCTGCGTTGCGGCGCCGAAATCTTCCATGCGCTGAAGAAGCTGCTCGACAAGAAGGGTCATTCCACCGCCGTTGGCGATGAAGGTGGCTTTGCCCCGAACCTGGGCAGCCATGCCGAAGCCCTGCAGATCATCATGCAGGCCATCGAAACTGCCGGTTACGTGCCGGGCCAGGACGTTCTGCTTGCCCTCGACTGTGCCGCTTCCGAGTTCTACAAGGATGGCAAGTACCACCTGGCGGGCGAAGGCCTGCAGCTGACCTCGGCTCAGTTTGTCGACTACCTGGCCAACCTGGCCGACCAGTTCCCGATCGTCTCCATCGAAGATGGCATGTCCGAAGCCGATTGGGATGGCTGGAAGCTGCTGACCGACCGCCTGGGCAAGAGCGTGCAGATCGTGGGTGACGATGTCTTCGTGACCAATACCAAGATCTTCCGTGAAGGCATCAAGAAGGGCATCGGCAATTCGATCCTGATCAAGATCAACCAGATCGGTACCTTGTCCGAAACCTTTGCCGCCGTCGAAATGGCCAAGCGTGCCGGCTACAGCGCCGTGATCTCGCATCGTTCCGGCGAAACCGAGGACAGCACCATTGCCGATATCGCGGTTGGTCTGAATGCCGGCCAGATCAAGACCGGTTCGCTGTCCCGTTCGGATCGCATCGCCAAATACAACCAGTTGATCCGCATCGAGGAAGATCTGGGCGATACCGCTTCCTATCCGGGTCGCGACACCTTCTACAACCTGCGCTAAGCACGTTCCATGCGTTGGCTGACGGTCGGCCTTCTCGCAACCATCGGCTTGCTCCAGTACCCCCTCTGGGTGGGTAAGGGGGGCTGGCTGAAGGTGTGGGAATACGACCGTCAGTTGCAGTTGCAGAAGGAATCGACCAGAAAGCTGGAAATCAGGAACGCCGGCCTCGATGCCGAGGTCCGCGATCTCAAGCAGGGTTACGATGCCATCGAGGAGCGGGCGCGCTTCGAGCTGGGCATGATCCGCCAGGATGAAACCTTCGTCCAAATTCCGGAAAAAGTTCCCGGAAAATAGCCGCCAAAAAGCCAGCTTGCGCTGTAGTCACCGGCATTTGCCTCCGCTAGAATCGAGCCCAGCAGTCCCCGCACGGAGCGCTCGAGGAGAACACAATGCTGCTCAAGGTTGGAGATATGGCACCTGCATTTGCCTTGCCCGATGCCGACATGGAGACTGTCGATCTGGCAAATTTTCGAGGCAAGCGCCGGATCGTGATCTTTTTCTATCCCAAGGATGGAACCCCCTGCTGTACCAAGGAAGTCACCGATTTTTCGGATCATGAGGCGGATTTCGACCGCCTGGATTGCGTGCTGTTCGGCATCAGTCGGGACGACTGCCTGAAACATGCGGAATTCCGCGACAAGGAAGGTATCGGACTGGAATTGTTGTCGGATGCGGATGGCAATGTCTGCAAGCAATACGGGGTCTGGCAGGCCAAAGAGGTGGATGGCCAGAAAAAATTCGGGATTGTCCGTTCCACCTTCATCATCGATCGCACGGGTAGCATTTGCCATGCGCTCTACAACGTCAATTACAAAGGCCACGCACTGGACGTGCTGCGCCTCGTCAAGGAAATGAAGTCATGAATATGCAGGTTGCCAAGAATACCGTCGTTACCATCGATTACCACGTTACCGATCCGGATGGCGAGGTGGTTGACGAAGGCCGCGAGCCGATCGTTTACCTGCATGGTGGTTACGACGACATCTTCCCGAAAATCGAGGAAGCCATGCAGGAAATCGT
>DAIMCQ010000025.1:0-24230 GCA_036726285.1 Azonexus sp. | reverse complement strand
AGGAAGGCGGTCACGCTGTCAGGCGCCCCCCGGGTCAAAAATTTCTCGATGACTTGTTGGCAATGCAGCATGGCCTGCTTGCGCCGATCAAGCTGGTAAAGCAATGGCTGGAAGCGCTCTGCGGCTTGGGCGACCGCTTGATCGCGGTCGGCAATCAGCGTATCGAGTTCAGTCAGGTAGGCGGTGAAAACTGCCACATCGTTGGTGAACTCTTTGCGAACCTGGCTGGCGATCGCCTGGATGCGGGCGCAAATCGGATTGCGTGGGGAGGTTTCGCTATCCATGCCCAGCGCGGCACGCGCCATCTTGTCGAGCAAGCGGCGGGCCGGATGTGCTTCCTGATTGAAAAAGGCGGCATCGAGCATCGCCGCCTTCAGGGTCGGGATCTGCAGGCTGGAGAGCGCTGCCTTGACGGCTTCCGGCAGCTTGGGCGAAGCGAAGATGACTTCGAAAATCTGGGCGAGCGTATCGATTGTGGCCGCTTCGGCGCTGCTGGTCGGAATGCCGAGTTCGCCCGAGTTCAGTGCTTTATGGGCGGTAGTCGCCTTGACTTTGCCGGCTGTGAACAGGCCTGGAATCAGTGTTTCCAGCGATGGATCGGTGCTCCCGGAGTGGACCGGCGAAGCGCCGCCGCTCAGGGGGGCGTGACGTCCCGACTGCTCCAGTTCATCGAGGCGGGCGAGCAGCCGTTCGAACATGGCCTGCGACAGCAGGCTGGCTGTCGGACTGTTGGCTACCGGTAGCGTGCCGTCCGTGCCGAGCAGTCGCTGCTGCAGCAGTGCGGCCGCGGTGGGGGCGTTCGTGACGGCGCTGGCGGGTGGCGGGACAGCATCGGGAGCGGTGATCAGGGCGGGTTGTGCGGCGCCGATCTTGCGTTCACTGAGATAGTCGTTGAGCCGGGCGTAAAGAGAACCGAGATTCTGCGCAAAAAAAGTTTCGAGCCGGTCGATTTGATCCAGGGTCTTGTCGTGGTTTTCGTTTACTTCGCCAAATAATCCGGTCAAGCCGAGCGCGATGCCGCGCGGGCCGACCGGGTTGTCGGCCGTACTCAAATCCGGGCGGCCCAGCAAGGTAATGAAACGCAGGTAGACCCGCCACAAGTCTCCCCCGGTTTTCTCCATCAACCGGGCAGAAAAATCGGTGAGCCTGATTTCAAGCTCGAGATCGTTTTCCTTGACCAGGGAAATCCGCGATGCAGTCAGGCCGTGTGCTTCCTCGAAGCCGCTACGCCGGTTGCTTGCCGTCATTTCGTCGAAATAGCTGCCGACACTTGCCTGGAAGGTGGCGACTGCCTTGGCGGAAAGCGGCTCGGCCGCCAGTAGCAGTTTGCCGAGCTCCGTCAGGTAGAAGGCCTTGCAGTCATTCAGGACGGCGAAGGCATCTCCGGGAGCTTGGGGGACGGCACTGGGCGAGTTGGTAGTCTGGTAAGCCATGTTGGCAGGCGGAGAAAGGCAAGTGCTGAATACTAGGGCAAATCGGCGTCTTTGGGCGCATCGCCGGTCTTCGGACCGACCATGCCGAGACGGGCTTTCAGCGAATCCGGTTTGCCGTTGAACAGCGCCGAGTAATAGACCGCGTTGCTCATCACCTTCTTGACGTAATCGCGGGTTTCGCTGAAGGGGATGGTTTCGGCGTAGATCGCCCCTTCCAGCGGCCGGTCGGCGCGCCATTTCTTGGCCCGGCCGGGGCCGGCGTTGTAGGCGGCGGAAGCGAGCACCGGATGGTTGTCGAGGTTTTCCATGACCAGACGCATGTAGCTGGTGCCGAGCAGGACGTTGGTTTCGGTATCGTTGACCTTGCCGTGGTTGTAGTCGCGCAGGCCGATCTTCTTGGCGACCCATTTGGCGGTGGCCGGCATCAGCTGCATCAGGCCGGAGGCGCCGACGTTCGACTTGGCGCTGGTGATGAAACGGCTCTCCTGGCGCATCAGGCCGTAGACCCAGGCGTCGTCGAGCGACTGGTTCTGGGCGGCCGGCCGGACCTGGTCGCCGTAAGGCGAGAGGAAGCGCAGCGAATAGTCGTGTTCGTTCTTGGTTCGGTCGGCGGTGTTGATGGCGCGATCCCAGATCTGGTTGCGCTTGGCGAGATCGGCGGCGGCGAGCAACTCACGGTCGTCCATGCCGCGCAGCGCCCAGTTCCATTCCTTGACCGCCTCGGTCCGCATGTCGAGGCGGAAGAAAGCCATGGCACGGCGGATGGCGGGGTTTTCCCGCGCCGCCTTTTGTTCGTCGGCGGTCGCTGCCTTGGCTTTGGGTGGCGGCATGATGCTGCGCCCCAGTTCCTCGTCGGCCAGGTTGCCGTAGAAATTGGCCTGGCCGGCAATCTTGCCGAACAGTGCATCGGCGTCGCTGGTCTTGCCGCCCGCCTTGAAGGCGCGGCCCAGCCAGTAGATCCATTCCGGCTGGGCGGCCAGCGTCGGCGGCATGGCCTGGATGGTGTTGAGCACGACGCCCCACTCCTGGGCGCGCAAGGCAGCCCGCACTTTCCACTGGTAGCCTTCGTCCGATAGCACAGTCTTGCCGGCACTGGCATACCAGCCGAGGGCCTCCGGCAGGTGCCGCTTGGCGCCCTGCAGGCCGATCTGGCTCCAGGCCCATTGCTTTTCGGATTCCTGCAGCCGGGCCTTGAGCTTGTCCAGTTCGTCGGCGGCGACACGCGGGTCGTTGGCGGCCAGGCGGGCGATGGCGAAGGCGGCCAGTTCGCGCCCGGTTTGATTGGCGTACCAGGCACCGGGCTGGCGGGCCAGGTAGCCCATCGGATTGTTGACCGCATTGTCGAAGGCCTTGCCGTCGGGCATCTGGGCATCCGGCAGGTAATTCAGCGTGGTCTTGCTGGCGTTGGGGCGGTTGGCTTCGAGCTGACGGCGGGCGCGCAGCCAGACATCGTCGCTATTGACGCGCTGCCCATAAACCAGCGAGTCGATGACCGGCCGACAGGGTTCCGGCGGTTCGATCAGCGTCAGCCAGAGCTTTTCCGCCTCGTCGAGTACCGACTTGTCGTTACGGGCCAGGCGAGCCTGCTGGCCGTAGCAGGTGACATCGGGTTCCGGTGCCTGCATTCTGGCGTATTCGGCTTCCACGTCGCTCCAGTTGGCGCGTTTGCCCAGCCAGCGAATCCAGTCGGCGCGCAGTTTCTCGGCGACATAGCTTTTGTCGTTGCGTTCCAGGAAGGCGCGCATGCTGGTCGCGTCGCCTTGATCCATCCACATGCGCAGGCGGTAGTTTTCGACGTAGGGCGCCAGTTCGTGGTTGCCGAGCTGGGCGGTGGCCTTTTCCAGTTTGTTGCGGTCGCCGGCGCGGAAAGCGTCGCGTGCGGTCAGGAAAGCGAGGTCGTTGCCATCCTGCGCCAGAAGGGGGAGTGAAACCGAGAGACTTAAAAGGAGAAGGCGAAACTTCATGCTAGATTGTGCTGATGACTGAGCTGAACGAGGATAACACGGCGTGGCGACGGGCGTTGCGCCGTGAATTGGTGGCGCAGCGGGCGGCGCTCGATGCGGCGGCGCATGCCGCCTTGTCGGCCGCCATCGTCGGGCGTTTGCTGGCTGCCTTGCCGCAGCCGCAGGTGGTCGCCTTCTGCTGGCCGATCAAGCACGAGCCGGACGTCCGGGCGGCGGTCGATGCCTGGGTGGCCGAGGGCGCCCGGGCGGCACTGCCGGTGGTGATCGACGCCGACCGGCCACTGGCCTTTCGGGCATGGACGGCGGCGTCGAGTCTGCAGCCGGATCGCTACGGCATTCCGACACCGATCGATGGCGACTGGCTGCAACCCGACCTGATCCTGCTGCCGCTCAATGGCTTCGATACCGCCGGATTCCGGATGGGTTACGGCGGCGGCTATTTCGACCGGACCTTGGCGGCGCTGGCGCCACGTCCGCTGGCGGTCGGCGTCGGCTTCGAAATCAACCGCCTGCCGACGATCCGACCCGAGCCGCACGATCAGCGCCTGGACTGGATCGTTACCGAGCAGGGGGCGTTCAGGCCGACTGGCGTCTGAGTCCGTAGGTGCCGAGTCCGTAAAGGATCGAGATGAGGCCGCCGAGGACGGCCTGGCGCAGGTCGTAGAGTCCGGTGCGCAAAGCCAGTTCGAGGGTGTAGCCGTGGAACAGGGCGAAGAGGACCGAACCCAGGGCGAGCGCGATCCATGACCGGCGGACGCCCGCCGTGAGGGTCTTGCGCATGAACATTTCGACTGCCAGACCGCCGGTAAAGGACTGGGCGAGCAAGGCGGTGGCGAGCGCCAGCAGGGTGAGACTGTAGGCGCTCATGCGGCTTGGCAGGCGGCGGCAAAGCGGTGCAAGGCTTCATCCAGCGTGGCTCGGGGGCAGCCGAAGTTGAGCCGCAGCCAGCCCGGCGCACCGAAGTCGGCACCGTCGGAGAGGCCCAGGCCGTGGGTTTCGAAATGGGCTGCCGGTTTGTCGAGCTGCAGACTGCGCACATCGATCCAGGCCAGGTAGGTGGCTTCGACATGACTCATGCGGATGCCCGGCAGGGCGCCGATGGCCGCCTCGACCCGGTCGCGGTTGCCGCACAGGTAAACGAGCAGCTCGCGATGCCAGTCGGTGCAGTCGCGATAGGCCGCTTCGCAGGCGGCAAAACCGAGCACATTGACATGCGGCACGATGCCGTCCATCGCCCGCAGGAAATGACGGCGCAGCGTCGCATCCGGAATCACCGCGAAGGCGCAGCCGAGCCCCGGGATGTTGAAGGTCTTCGACGGGGCCATCAGCGTGATGCTGCGGCGGGAGGCATCGGCGGACAGGCTGGCGAAGGGGATATGGCGTTTCTCGGCATCGAGGATCAGGCCGCAGTGGATTTCATCCGAGCAGACGATCAGGTCGTGCCGCTCGGCGAAGTCGGCCAGGCCGAGCAATTCGTCGCGACTCCAGCAGCGGCCGACCGGGTTGTGCGGATGGCAGAGCAGGAACAGCTTGCTCGCCGGGGTCAGGGCCGCCTGCATGGCCGTGGTGTCCCAGTGCCAGGCGCCCGCCTCGCTGCAACCGAGTTCGAAGCGGTTGAGCCGGTGCCCCGAGAAGCGCGGTGCGGAAAGAAAGGGCGGGTAGATTGGCGCCGCGGTCAACACCTCGCCTTCGACGGCCCGGCAGGCGACGTTGAGGCCGGTGACCAGGCCGGGCAGCCAGACGATCCACTCGGCTTCGATGTGCCAGCCGTACTCGCTTTCCAGATGCGTCTGCACGGCCGCATCGAGCGCGGGGGGCGGGCCGCCGTAGCCGAAGACGCCATGTTTCAGACGGGCCTGCAGCGCCGCCAGGACGGCCGGCGGGGCGGCGAAGTCCATGTCGGCCACCCACAGCGGCAGGATGTCACGCCCGGCGTACTTGCTCCACTTGTAGGAGTCGGACTGACGCCGGTCGATCGGTTGGTCGAAGTGGCTCAAACCGGCGAACTCAAACTTCGAGGTGCTGGTAGAGGGCGGTCGACAGGTAGCGTTCGCCGAAGGACGGGATGATCACGACGATCAGCTTGCCGGCATTTTCCGGGCGCTTGGCCAGTTCGAGCGCGGCCCAGGTGGCGGCGCCGGAGGAGATGCCGACCAGCAGGCCTTCTTCGGTGGCCATGCGGCGGGCGATGGCGAAGGCATCGTCGTTCTTGACGCGGATCACCTCGTCGTAAACCGAGGTGTTCAGCACGCCGGGGACGAAGCCGGCGCCGATCCCCTGGATCGGATGCGGACCCTTCTGGCCGCCGGAGAGGACCGGCGAGGCATCGGGTTCGACGGCGACGATCTGCACGCCGGGCTTCCTGGCCTTGAGCACTTCACCGACCCCGGTCACGGTGCCGCCGGTGCCGACGCCGGAGACGAAGATGTCGACCTGGCCGTCGGTGTCGCGCCAGATTTCCTCGGCGGTGGTGTTGCGGTGGATTTCCGGATTGGCCGGGTTCTCGAATTGCTGCGGGATGAAGTATTTCGAGTCGGCTTCGGCCAGGGCCTTGGCCTTGGCGATGGCGCCGCCCATGCCTTCCGGGCCCGGGGTGAGGATCAGTTCGGCGCCGTAGGCCTTGAGCAGCAGCTTGCGTTCGCGGCTCATCGTTTCGGGCATCACGAAGGCGGCCTTGATGCCGCGCGCGGCACAGACCATGGCCAGGCCGATGCCGGTATTGCCCGAGGTCGGTTCGAGCACCACGGTATCCGGGCCGATCTTGCCGGCGGCGATGGCGGCGTCGAGCATGGCGACGGCGATACGGTCCTTGACGCTGTGGCCCGGGTTGAAGAATTCCAGCTTGGCAGCGACGGTGGCGGCGCAGCCGGCAGTGACGCGATTGAGGCGAACCAGCGGGGTATTGCCGACCAGCTCGGTGACGTTGTTGGCGATTTTCATGTTGGGGCTCCTGATGGGGACCCCCGATTGTAGGCGACTCTCTGCTTGCTGTGGGTGGGCAGGCAATCACTGGCCGGCGGGCCGAACAGCCGGCCGTGGCCGAGTTGGGCCCCGGCCCCCCGGGCCAGCGCGAGTTCTGCGTCGCCATCGATCCCGGACAGTTCGATGACCACCCCGTCCGGTATCCCCGACGGGAACAGACGGTGAAGTTGGGCCAGCTCGAGGCGCAGGATGTCGGGCTGCAGGTCGAGCCAGGCGCTGCCGCCGTCGGGGGCGGCCGGCGCATGCAGGGCGAGGCGATAACCGCGCCGCCGGTAGTTATGGAGGGCGGCGATCAGCCGCGGATCGTCGCCGAACTGGCCGGCATCGATGGCGAGCACGATATCTTCCGGAGCCAGGCCGCAACGCTTGAGGATCGCCTCGTAGACCATGCCGTGCTGGCTTTGCACGGCCAGCAAATGGCGCGGATGGATGGCCAGTTGCAGGTAACCGCCGGCGTAATCGTGCTGGGCCAGGAAATTCAGCGCATGCAGGGTGCGGCACAGGCGGTCGAAATGGATGATGGCTTCCGGGCTGGTGCACAGCGCGTAGGCGCTTTCAGCGCTGACCGGCGTGCCGTCTTCCTGGCGGGCATTGAGGGTGGCGTGATGGCCGACGATGCGCTGCGTGCGCAGATCGACGATGGGCTGGAACAGCGAGTTGAGGCGCAGGCCGCGATGCCAGGCGGCGGCCCGTTCGCCTTCCGGGTAGAGGGTGCTTTCGCCGGCGCTGTCGGCGGCATTGAAATAACGAATCAGGTCGGTCAGCGGCATGAAAAAACTCCAGTCTGGCGAGACTGGCTCGCAAAGACTGGAGTTTAGGCAGCGTTGTTTATTCTGTGAAAGAATGAATTTTCACAAAATAATAAGCAGACGGAATTAGCCGGGTGGCAGTCCGCTCGCTTTGCCTTTAGCCGAGGAACAGCTTGTAGGCCGGATTCTGACTTTCGTCCCAGTGGGCGTAGCCGAGGTTCTTCAGGAAGCTGCGGAACGCGCTCATCTCACCCGGCGGGACCTGCATGCCAACCAGCACGCGACCGTAGTCGGCGCCGTGGTTGCGGTAATGGAACAGGCTGATGTTCCAGCCGGCACTCATCTGGGTCAGGAAGTTCATCAGCGCCCCCGGCTTTTCCGGGAACTCGAAGCGGTAGAGCAGTTCGCTCATGCCGTCGTCGCAGACGCGCGGCGCGTGACCGCCGACCATGTGGCGAATATGGTTCTTGGCCATTTCGTCTTCGGTCAGGTCGAGCGTCGGGTAGCCGTGCTTTTGCAGGCTGTCGACCAGCTTGGTCGATTCCTTGCGGTCGGCGACCTGCAGGCCGACGAAGACGTGGGCTTCGCTGGCGGTGTGGTAGCGGTAGTTGAATTCGGTGATGTTGCGTTTGCCGATCAGGGCGAGGAATTTCTTGTAGGCGCCCGGCTTCTCCGGCAGCGTCACCGCCAGCACGGCTTCGCGGCTTTCACCGACCTCGGCGCGTTCGGCGACGAAGCGCAGGCGGTCGAAGTTCATGTTGGCGCCGGAGGTCACGGCGACTAGGTTCTTGTCCTTCAGCTTGTGCTGGCGGGCGTATTCCTTGGCGCCGGCGACGGCCAGCGCCCCGGCCGGCTCGACGATGGAGCGGGTGTCCTCGAAGACATCCTTGATCGCGGCGCAGATGGCGTCGGTGTCGACCAGGATGATGTCGTCGAGATGCTCGCGGCACAGGCGGAAGGTTTCCTCGCCGACGTACTTGACGGCGGTACCGTCCGAGAACAGCCCGACCTGGTCGAGGCGAACGCGTTTGCCGGCGGCGATCGATTGCTTCATGGCGTCGGCGTCGAAGGTTTCGACCCCGATCACCTTGATTTCCGGGCGCAGGCGCTTGATGTAGGCGGCCACCCCGGCCGCCAGGCCGCCGCCGCCGATGGCGCAGAACACGGCATGGATCGGCCCGTTGTGGCGCGAATGCTGGCGCAGGATTTCCATCGCCACGGTGCCCTGGCCGGCAATGACTTCCGGGTCGTCGAAAGGATGAACGAAGGTCAGCTTCTCGGTTTTTTCCAGTTCCAGCGCATGGGCGTAGGAATCATCGAAGGAGTCGCCGTGCAGCACGACTTCGCCGCCCCGCCGGCGCACGGCGTTGACTTTGATGTCCGGGGTCGAGGTCGGCATGACGATGACGGCGCGGCAGCCCAGCTTGGCGGCCGACAGGGCGACGCCCTGGGCGTGGTTGCCGGCCGAGGCGCAGATCACGCCGCGCTTGAGCTTTTCGGCCGAGAGGCTGGCGATCTTGTTGTAGGCGCCGCGCAGCTTGAAGGAGAACACCGGCTGCATGTCCTCGCGCTTGAGAATGATCTTGTTACCGGCCCGGACGGAAAGGTTGGCGGCCAGTTCGAGCGGCGTTTCGACCGCCACGTCGTAAACCTGTGCGTTGAGAACTTTTTCGAGATAATCCGGGTGCATGGTGCAATTCATTTGGGCAAAAAGGGGATTCTACGGGTGGAGTGGCTAAACGTCACGGCAGAAAGCGGTCTCTGGGGCCTGCTGGCTGCCAGTTTTCTGTCGGCCACCGTGCTGCCCGGCGGCTCCGAGGCGCTGCTCTGGGGCTTTCTCAAACTGCATCCCGGCGAATACGGGGCGGCCCTGGGGCTGGCCACGCTGGGCAATACGCTGGGCGGCATGACCTCGTGGTGGTGCGGTTATGCCCTGCCCCGTTGGCAACGGCTCGAGCATCTGCCGCACAAGGAAAAGCTTGAGCGCTGGGGCAGTCCGGCCTTGCTATTGGCCTGGACGCCGCTGCTCGGCGACGCGTTGTGCCTCGCCGCCGGCTGGCTGCGTCTGCACTGGTTGCCCTGCTGCCTGTTCATGGCGGTGGGCAAGTTTGCCCGCTACTGGCTGATCGCCCAGAGCGCCCTGAGCAACTGAACCCTCGATCCCGTTTCCGGTCGAACGACCCCGCGTGTTGCGCCGCAATACGCTAAAATCCACCTTTTGACGGACCCCCTGGCTGCTTCCATGACTGCCCGCCTGCGCGAAATCCCTTACAACTACACCTCGTTTTCCGATCGCGAGATCGTCATCCGCCTGCTCGGCGCCGACAACTGGGAGGCCCTCGACGATTTGCGCAGCGAGCGGGTCACCGGCCGATCCGCCCGCATGCTCTACGAGGTGCTCGGCGATATCTGGGTGGTGCAGCGCAACCCCTACCTGGAAGACGACCTGCTGGCCAATCGCGATCGTCGCGATGCGCTGGTCAACGCCCTGCACCATCGCCTGAACGAGGTCGAGAAGCGTCGGCAAGCAACGCAGAGCGAGGATCCGGAACGCTCGGCCAAGGTCAAGCGCCTGGTCGATGCAGCGCGCGATGCGGTCAACCGCTTTGCCGAACATTTCGGCGAAGCCCACGACCTGCGCCGCAAGGTCACCAAGATCCTCGGCAAGCACACGCGCAAGGACAATATCGCCTTCGACGGCCTGGCCCGTGTTTCGCACGTCACCGACGCCACCGACTGGCGCGTCGAATACCCCTTCGTCGTCCTTTATCCGGACACCGAGGAAGAAATCGCCCACCTGGTCCGCGGCTGCTTTGAAGCCGGCCTGACCATCATCCCGCGCGGCGGCGGTACCGGCTATACCGGTGGTGCCGTCCCGTTGACCCCTTACGCGGCGGTGATCAACACCGAAAAGCTGATCGACATCGGTCCGGTCGAGGATCTGGTGCTGGCCGGCCACGAAACCCCGTACGCGACGATCCGTACCGGCGCCGGCGTGGTCACCGAGCGCGTTTCCGAAGCCGCTTCGGCGGCCGGGCGCGTTTTCGCGGTCGATCCGACCTCGGCCAGCGCGTCCTGCATCGGCGGCAACATCGCCATGAATGCCGGCGGCAAGAAGGCCGTGCTGTGGGGGACCGCGCTCGACAACCTGGCCTGGTGGAAGATGGTCGATCCGGACGGCAACTGGCTGGAAGTCGAACGGGTCAATCACAACTACGGCAAGATCCACGAGCAGGAAAACGTCGAATTCCGCCTCAAGCGCTTCGATCCGAGCGGCAAGAAGCTGCTCGGCGAGGAAATCCTGACCATGCCGGGCGCGGCCTGCCGCAAGGTCGGCCTCGGTAAGGACGTCACCGACAAGTTCCTCGGCGGCGTGCCGGGCGTACAGAAGGAAGGCACCGACGGCATCATCGTCGCGGCGCGCTGGGTGCTGCACAAGATGCCGCCGGTCACCCGCACCGTCTGTCTCGAATTCTTCGGCCAGGTGCGCGAAGCCGTGCCGGCCATCGTCGAAATCACCGACTACTTCAAGCCGGGTGGCGCCGGCCATGGTGCCAGCGTGCTGCTGGCCGGTCTCGAGCACCTCGACGAGCGTTATGTGAAGGCCGTCGGCTACGCCACCAAGGCCAAGCGCCACGGGCGGCCGAAGATGGTGCTGATCGGCGATCTCGTCGGCCATGACGAAAACGCCGTGATGGCAGCCGCCTCCGAAGTCGTCCGCATGTGCAACGTGCGCGGCGCCGAGGGCTTCATCGCGGTGACGCCGGAGACGCGCAAGAAATTCTGGCTCGACCGTTCGCGCACGGCCGCTATCTCGCGCCATACCAACGCCTTCAAGGTCAATGAGGACGTGGTCATTCCGCTGCCGCGCATGGGCGACTACTGCGACGGCATCGAGCGCATCAACATCGAGTTGTCGACGCAGAACAAGCTGGCCCTGTGCGACGCGTTGAGCGAATTCCTCAAGGGCGAGCTGCCGCTGCACCGCGGCGACACGACGCTCGACACCGACGTGCTGATCGGCGACCGCCGGCAGGCGGCGCTGGATTATGTCGAAGCCGTGCGTCTGCGCTGGGAATGGTTGCTGGACAACCTCGACTTGCCGCTGGCCGAAGCCGAGTCGCGCTTCGCTTCCTACGGCGTGGTGGCCGGCGAGCTGACCAACCGGGCGGCCAATCCCAAGCTTTTCCACCGTCTGCAGGACTACTCGGTGCGGACCTCCTGGAAACAGGAGCTGAAGGCCCGCCTGACCAAGATTTTCGACGGCGCGGTGTATCGCCCCATCCTCGAACGTGTCGAGGCGATCCACAAGGAAGTGCTGCGCGGCCGCGTCTTCGTCGCGCTGCACATGCACGCCGGCGACGGCAACGTGCATACCAACATCCCGGTCAATTCGGACAATTACGAGATGCTGCAGACGGCCAACCGTGCCGTCGAACGCATCATGCACCTGGCGCGCGGCCTGGACGGCGTGATTTCCGGCGAGCACGGCATCGGCATCACCAAGCTGGAATTCCTCACCGAAGCCGAACTGGCGCCCTTCCGCGCCTACAAGCAGAAGGTCGATCCGGAAGGTCGTTTCAACAAGGGCAAGCTGATGCCCGGCGGCGATCTGGGCAACGCCTATACGCCGTCGTTCAGCCTGCTCGGGACCGAATCGCTGATCATGGAGCAGTCGGAAATCGGCAAGATCTCCGACATGGTCAAGGACTGCCTGCGCTGCGGCAAATGCAAGCCGGTCTGCTCGACCCATGTGCCGCGTGCCAACCTGCTCTACAGCCCGCGCAACAAGATCCTGGCGACGTCGTTGCTGGTCGAGGCCTTCCTTTACGAGGAACAGACCCGGCGCGGCATTTCGCTGAAGCATTTCGACGAATTCAACGATGTCGCCGACCATTGCACGGTCTGCCACCGTTGCGTCAAACCCTGCCCGGTCGATATCGACTTCGGCGACGTTTCGGTCGCCATGCGCAACTTCCTGCGCAAGCAGGGCAAGAAGCGGACGAGCCCGGGCACGCTGGCGGCGATGACCTACCTGAACCTGAAGGATCCGGCGACCATCAAGCTGATGCGCGGCGTCATGATGGACTTCGGCTTCAAGGCCCAGCGCCTGGCTCACAAGGCGGCCAAGGCGATCGGCCTGGTTCAGGACAGTCGGGCTCATCCGCCGGCGACGCTGGGGGCGCCTTCGGTCAAAACCCAGGTCATCCACTTCCTCAACCGGCCGATGCCGGGCAACTTGCCGAAGCGCACCTCGCGCGCCCTGCTCGATATCGAGGACGACAAGGTCATCCCGGTGATCCGCAATCCGCTGAAGACGACCGAAGAATCGGATGCCGTCTTCTACTTCCCGGGCTGCGGCTCGGAGCGTTTGTTCTCGCAGGTCGGCCTGGCCACCCAGGCCATGCTCTACGAAGCCGGCGTCACCACCGTGCTGCCGCCGGGCTACCTGTGCTGCGGCTATCCGCAGACCGCCTCCGGCGACGAGGACAAGGGCCAGAAGATCACCACCGACAATCGCGTGCTCTTCCATCGCGTTGCCAACACGCTGAACTATCTCGACATCAAGACGGTGATCGTCTCCTGCGGTACCTGCATGGATCAGCTGCAAAAGTACCAGTTCGAGAAAATCTTCCCGGGCTGCCGCCTGCTCGACATCCACGAATACCTGATGGAAAAGGGCGTCAAGCTCGAAGGCGTCGAGGGAACGCGCTACATGTATCACGACCCCTGCCATACGCCGATGAAGGCCTATGCGCCGCTTGCCGTGACCAAGGCCTTGATGGGGCAGGAAGTGCCGCTGACCGACCGCTGCTGCGGAGACGCCGGCTCCTTCGCCTATTCCCGTCCGGATATCGCCACCCAGGTCAAGTTCCGCAAGCAGCAGGACATCGAAAGCAGCGCCGAGAAGTTGCGGGCCGACGGTTTCAAGGGCGACGTCAAGATCCTGACTTCCTGTCCGGCCTGCCTGCAAGGCTTGTCGCGCTACGACGACGATGCCGGCACCCAGGCCGACTACATCGTGGTCGAACTGGCCAAGCACCTGCTGGGTGAAAACTGGGCGGCGCAGTATGTCGATCGCGCCAACAACGGCGGAATCGAACGCGTATTGCTCTGATTTCTACTGTTTTTGCTGGCGACCGTGAATTTTTTGCTCGATTCGCGGTCGCCGCTCGCGGTAAAACGGAGTCGAGTCCAAGATCAGGCCTGATACCGGAGCCACTGAGTGGAAAAACAGATTAATCGTTGCGAATTGTGCGCCGAAAGCGGCGGCACCGTTCTGTGGGAGACCCCGACCTGTCGCGTGATCCGGGTTGCCGATGACCATTTCCCGGGATTTTGCCGGGTGATCTGGACGGCGCATGTGCGGGAAATGACCGATCTGTTGCCCGAAGAGCGCAACGGCCTGATGCAGGTCGTATTCGCCGTCGAGGCCGTAGTGCGCAGCCTGTTTGCTCCGGACAAGATCAATCTCGCCAGCTTTGGCAACGTCGTGCCGCACCTGCATTGGCACATCATTCCCCGCTGGCGTGACGACCGCAATTTCCCGGAGCCGATCTGGGGCGTGGTCCAGCGCGATGGCAAGCCGGCGGCGCCGGTGATTGACGATGCGACGTTTGCCGCTGCCTTGGTCAAGGCGTTGGGGCCGGTTCGACGTTAGGGGAAAGAGCATGAACGCCAATACGCCGGGCAATGGGTTTTTGATTTCCGATCTGCAAACCGGGGGCAATTACCTGGCGCAACTGCCGCTGGCCAACCCGCTGGTGGCCGAGCAGCACTTGATGCATTTCCTCGATGCCCTGCTCATCTCGCCGCCCGATCCGGGCGTGTTATTCACCTTGCTCGAACAGGCGCGTGTTCCGCTCTGCTTTGTCGAAGAAGAAATGGCGCGGCGTTATCACAATAAGCCCTTGCCGCTGGCTGAAGACGAAGAGAGCTATTTTTGCCAGGTGGTGAGCGCCTGGCGCAAGATGGGCAAGGCTTACGCGTTGTGCGCCCAACTGGAAGAGCCCGATGCCGGCAATGCCCAGTATGCCGCGTTGATGGCGACCATCCTGCATCGCTGTCTGTACTACACCGGCATGATCATCCTCGAACACTATCGGGCACGGCGGGAATTGCCGGCCGGAATCTGGATGGAACTGCACGGTTACTACGAGACGGCCGAGGAATGGGGCGTGGCCTATACGCCGGTCGAGGACGCGCTGGAGAACAACCTGCAGGCAACGCATTGCGCCGCCGCCTATTCGACCCTGCTGCTGATCGATATCGCCAGTCCGTACAGCAACAGCGTGCGCAACCTCAACCTGATCCGGCGCTGGGCCGGCATGTGGGCGCCGCTGATTTCGCTGCACACGTTGAACGACGAACTCGATGTCCCACCCTACATCGTCGAATTGATGAAGGATCTGCCCCTGCATCCGAGTGCCATGGCGGAGGAGCCGGGCAACGATGCCCGGCGACTCGATACCACCCGGATCGGCCTGCAGATCAGCCATATGCTCAGCCAGCTACGCCAGCGTATTACGCCCTCGCAGCTCGGCCTGGGCGAGGAAACGACCGGACACGCTATCCAGTTGCTTGATCATCTTGCCCGGCCATGGACGCAATCGGCTTCGCCCCGGCGTTTTCGGCGCTTTGCCACGGAAGGGACGGCGCGGGTGGCGATCGGTTTCGAAGCCATGCATTTCTCGGTCAGCGGTGCCGAGTTCGAACAGCCGGATTCGGCCAGCGCCTACTCGCGCAGCGATTTCGACCAACTGTTCACTTTCCGTGACCGGGCCGAGCCGGGTCAGGTGCTGAGCATCAAGCCGCACGTCAGTTTCCCGGTCGATCAATGGTCGGTGATCAATCATTCGGCCAACGGCTTTCGCCTGGCGCGAGGCAACGCCGGCCAGAAGCTGGCACACGGCCAGTTGATGGCAGTCTGCCCACACGACGGCGAACGTTTCTTGCTGGTCCAGGCCAGCTGGTTGATGCAGGAAGAAAGCGGCGGCCTGATTGTCGGCGTCGCCAGCCTGCCCGGCATGCCGGTCGCGATCGGTGCCCGGCCGCTGACCGACAACATCGGCAACAGCGAGCGTTACATCCGCGCCTTCCTGCTGCCGGCGGTGCCGGCAATTCGCGAAGAAGCCGCCATCGTGCTGCCGGCCGGGATGTACCAGGCGAGCCGGATCATGGAAGTCTTCGTCGGCGAGGAAGTCTGGCAATTGCGCCTCAGGCACATTCTGCAGCGCGGCCTGGATTTTGATCGCATCAGCTATGATCCGCTTTGACCTATCTTGCCGCCAGAGGGGGGCGAGTGCGCTAAACTAGCGGCCTCATTCTGGAGGAAGCTATGGCTGGCATTGATCGGGATACGCCGATTCCGAGCGAAATCAAGTTGCATCAGAAATCACGGGTGCTGGAACTCATCTATGAAAACAGTGAGAGCTTCCGGCTCGATTTCGAGTTCCTGCGGGTCTATACGCCATCGGCCGAGGCCCGCGGCCATGGACCGGGCCAGGAAACCCTGCAGACCGGCAAGCGCAATGTCGATATCACCAGCCTGGAAGCGGTCGGCAGCTATGCGCTGCGGCCGGTCTTTTCCGATGGCCACGACAGCGGCCTCTATTCCTGGGACATGCTGTACAACCTGGGCAAGCACCAGGCCGAGTTGTGGCAGGAATACCTGAAGCAGATCGAAGCCCAGGGCCTTTCCCGCGATGTCGATACGACCACGCGTCCGGCAGCCGGTGGCGGCTGCGGTCATCACCATTGAAATCATGAATAACGACAAAACACACTTCGGCTACGAAACCGTCGCCGAGCAGGAGAAGGCCCGTCGCGTCGCCGACGTTTTCGATTCAGTCGCCAGCCGCTACGACCTGATGAACGACCTGATGTCGGGCGGCATGCACCGGCTGTGGAAAGCCTTCACCATCCAGCGCAGCGGCGTCCGCGAAGGTTCGCGCGTACTCGACGTGGCCGGCGGCACCGGCGACCTGTCGCTGGCCTTTGCCAAGCGGGTCGGCAAGAGCGGCCAGGTGTGGCTGACCGACATCAACAACGCCATGCTCGCCCGCGGCCGCGACCGCCTGCTCGACAAGGGTTACATGGTGCCGGCGGCGCAATGCGATGCCGAGAAGCTGCCCTTCCCGGACGACTATTTCGACTGTGTCACCGTCGCCTTCGGCCTGCGCAACATGACCCACAAGGATGGCGCACTGGCCGAGATGTACCGCGTGCTGCGCCCGGGCGGCCGCCTGCTGGTGCTCGAGTTCTCGCAGATCTGGAAGCCGCTGGCGCCGCTCTACGACTTCTATTCCTTCCAGGTGATTCCACGCGTCGGCAAGCTGGTGACCAACGATTCGGACAGTTACCGCTATCTTTCCGAGTCGATCCGCGTGCACCCCGGCCAGGAAGAGTTGAAGGGGATGATGCAGCAGGTCGGCTTCGAGAAGGTCGAGTATTTCAACATGGCGCTGGGCGTCGTTGCCCTGCACCGCGGCTACAAGTTCTGAGCCCGGGCTGGTTTCAGGAAATCGGCGATGCTTGAGCAACTGATTCCGCGCCTCCTCAATCACCTGCTGCACAGCGAGTCCTGGGCGATGGAACGGCTGCGGCCGTTTGCAGGTGCCCAGGCGTTGATCGAAACCGGGATCGTCGACCTGCATCTGGCGGTCGATGGCGCCGGCTGTTTCGTCGCCGGCGCAGCGGAACAGTCGCCGGCCGTGACCATCACGCTGCCCCCCGGCGCGCCGGTCAAGCTGCTGTTCGACA
Source organism: Azonexus sp. (assembly GCA_036726285.1). Lineage (GTDB taxonomy): Bacteria > Pseudomonadota > Gammaproteobacteria > Burkholderiales > Rhodocyclaceae > Azonexus. The sequence continues at coordinate 7,340 of DAIMCQ010000025.1, read as the reverse complement.
AGAAGGGTGTCTTCCAGGCGGCCCGACTGTCCGGTTCGGCCGACTTCGCCGAAACCCTGGCCTTCGTCTTCCGCAACCTGCGTTGGGATGCCGAGGCCGACCTGGCCCGCTATCTCGGCGACATCCCGGCCCGGCGGATCGAAATGGCCCGCCAGCAGCTGTTTCGCCAAGGCAGTGAGTCCGCTGCTCGCCTGGCGCGCAACCTGGCTGAATACGCCAGCGAAGATTCGGACTGGCTGGCGGCGCCGCGCGAGATCGAGGCCTTCGGCCAGGCGGTCGATACGCTGCGCGACGATGTTGCCCGGCTGGAAAAGTGTTTGTCCCGGCTCTGATCGGCTTCGGCTCGGTCCATTAAAAAAGCCGCCCGGCCAGGCGGCTTTTTGTTGTCCGGCTTGTCCTCAGGTCCTGAAGCGGGCGATGCTGGCCCGCAGTTGCGCCGACAGCGCTTCCATCGCCATCGCAGTATCGGCCGTCGATTTGGCTTGCAGATGGTTTTCTTCCGCCTGCTGGGCAATGCATTCGACGTTGCGGGCGATTTCCATGTTGGCAACGCTCTGCTCGCGCAAGGCGTCGGAAATCCCGATCACCGCCGAGCTGACCTCGGTCGCGCCTTCCTTGATCGCGCTGATCCGGCCGCCGGCTTCGCTGGCCAGCTGGACGCCGGTGCTGACCTGGCGTTCGCCGGTCTGCATCTGCTCGACGGCCTGATGCGCACCGTGCTGGATCGACTCGATCATGCGGGTGATTTCCTGTGTCGACAAGGTTGTCCGCTCGGCCAGCTTGCGTACCTCGTCGGCCACCACGGCGAAGCCCCGCCCGGCTTCGCCGGCCCGTGCCGCCTCGATCGCGGCATTCAGGGCAAGCAGATTGGTCTGGTCGGCGATCTCGCGGATCACATTGACGATCTGCGAGATCTGCTCCGATTCGCGCCCCAACTGCATCACCGCCTGCGAGGAATGGGTCACCGTTTCGGCAATCCGGCTCATGCCTTCGATCGCCGCATTGATCACCTCGATGCCGGCGTCGGAAACCTGGCTGGAGGTTTCGGCCAGCGTCCGGCAGGCCTCGGCATGCTGCGCCACCTGGTGGATGCTGGTGGTCATTTCCTCGACCGTCGACGCCATCGTCGTCGCCGAGTTGCTTTGCTCGCCGGAGCCCAGCGCCACCGCGTCGGAGGCCTGCGACAGGCGTTGGGCATCGGTGGCCAGGCCGTGAATGCCGGCATCGATTTCGCTGACCATCTGGCGCAGTTGCCGGCTCATGCCATCGAGGGCGGTGAGCAGCAGGCCGACTTCATCCTGGGTCTTGACCTCGATCTGTCCGGTCAGGTCGCCGGCGGCGACGCGCTGGGTGACGGCGACCGCCTCGGCCATCGGGCGGGAGATCCAGCGTTTGGTCGTCCACATGATGACCAGGGCCAGGATGACGACGATGAGTAGGCCGGCCATCGCCAGTTGGCGCTGGACGACCGTGACTTCACGGCTGAACTCATCGGCGTAGGCACTGGTCGAGACAACCCACCCCCAGCGTTCGAAAGGCGCGACGACAGCGATTTTTTCGCGGGCGCCATCATCGTCCTTGTTTTTCCACCAGTAGCGCAGGATGCCTTGTTTCATCTCGATCAGGCGTTTGGCCACCGACAGGCCGTCGCGGTCGTTGACGCCAAGCAGGTTTTTGCCTTCGGCGGTTGGGTGGATGATGGCCAGGCCAGGCTCCTGTGCGGCATCGAGGACGAAGGCATAGCCGGTTTCCCCGACCTTGATGGCCAGCACCCGGCTCTTCAAGGCTTGCAGGCTATCCGTGAAATCGAGCCCGACGAAGCTGGCTCCGATCACCTTGCCATGTTCGTCAAGAATCGGCGTGTAGCGTGCCATGTAACTGCGGCCAAAAAGCTTGGTCGGGCCGGTGAAGGCGCTGCCGGCCAGCAATTTGGCACGCGCCGGATGGGCATTGCCGAGCGCTGCCCCGATGACGCGGTCGCCCTTGGCATCGCGCAGGGAACTGGTTACCCGGATGAAGTCTTCGCCCTGCCGGACGAAGAGCGTCGCGACGCCGCCCGTGGCGCTGGAGAACTGGTCAACCAGCACGGTATGGTTGTTGAAGACGGTATCGATCGAGCGTAGCGTCGGTATCGGGCTGCCTCCGGTTGTCACCGGATGCTCGGCGTCGGCAGCAAGTCGCTTCGGCAGATTGCCTGCGAAGGTCGCACCGAGCATCTCGGCCGATTTTTCCAGGGCGCTGGCATAAGCGTCGACCATGTCGACAATCTGCTGGTTGGTGTGGGTGAGTTCGTCTATCCCGCGTTGTTCAAGGCGGGCGCCCAGCCAGTGGGTGAGAAAGCCGCCGGCGATCAGGAATACCGTGATGACGACGAGAAGTAAGGCCAAGTTGAGTTTGGCTGCGATGGTTTGCCGATAAGACAAGGCAATGTTTGACACAGTATTCCCCCGGAAATGAACCTTCCGCCGAAAAGTGGCGGATGCTCGTTTATCTCTTTTGGGGCTACGTGGCGGTCGGTCTGCGCTTTCCTGCCATGCCTTGGCCTGCGTTGCTCAGGTTTTGGGCGCGGGAAGTATAGCCAAATGTTACAGAATTAAGAAATACATATGCATATATTCAAATCGCCTAATATGACAAAGGCGTTTTGCTTGGCCTTCGTGCTGATTTCTTGAATGGTGTTATCCGTTTCAAATCAAAAACCTATTTGGCCATTTCGTTGGGAAATGCCATTCCAGTCGAATCGGCGTCATCTTTTGTTCGCTAGTCAAAATTGACTAATTCCAAAGCGCTGGTGGGTTGCTTTCGATTGAGGGTGTCCACCTTGCCCAAAGTAAGGCCGATTTGTCGGCCACTTTCCAGCTCGCCGATGTAATATTAGGGTTTGATTATTTTCCGGGTTGCGTCATGAAAACTACCGTCCTGCTTGCCTCGCTGTTCGTCACTTTGCCTGCTCTTGCCCAGGATGTCGCGACCCTGACCGCCACGACCAAGCAAGCGGTATTGCCAGTTGTGCCCAAGGTGGTCGGGGCGATGCAGGAAGCGGTGGCGGCACAGGGCGTGGCCGGGGCGATTCCGGTCTGCAAGGAACTGGCGCCGAGCCTGATCCAGGAAAAGCGCCGCGAAACCGGCTGGGATATCCGCCGCGTCAGTTGGAAGACGCGTAACGCCGGGCGCGCTACGCCGGATGCCTGGGAAGCCCGCCAGCTGGCCGATTTCAACATCCGCGCCGGCAACGGCGAGAAGCCGGAAACGCTGGAGAAGAGCGAAATCGTCCAGATCGACGGCAAGCCGGTCTTCCGCTATATCAAGGCGCTGCCTACGGCCGAGGTCTGCCTGAAGTGCCACGGCCCGAGCGAGACGCTGGATGCCGGCCTGAAGGCGACGCTGGCCGAGAGCTACCCGCACGATCAGGCGACCGGCTACAGCAAGGGCGAGATTCGCGGCGGGCTGACCGTCAAGCGGCCGTTGTAAGCGCCACCCGCCCCTTTTCGGCCAGGTGCTCGAAAAGGGCGGCCGCGGCCGGGCTGAGCAAGGCCCGGGCACGGACACAGAGTTGCAGGTCGCGCGGTGCCCAGGCATCGCTGATGGCCACCGTTTCCAGCCCCTCGCCCACCGCCGAACGGGGCACCATGCCGATCCCGACGCCGGCCGCGACCATCCGGCAGACGGCATTGAAACTGCGCACCTGGATGCGGACATCGAGGCTGCCGCCCAGTTGCGCCGCGGCATTCATCATGAAGGTGTGGATGGCGCTGCCGGCATGCAGGCAGACGAAGGGCTGGTCGAGTACTTCGGCAAAGGCGACGTGGTGGCGCGCCGCGAGCGCGTGCCCGGCCGGCACCACCAACACCAGCCGGTCGCTGCGGTAGGCTTCGGTCTCCAGCCCGGCCGGGCTGCCGGCGGCGGCGATGACGCCGATTTCGACCTGGCCGGCGGCGACGGCCTGGATGATGGTCGGGCTCGGCTGTTCCTCCAGGCTGACCCGGATGCGCGGATGCTCGCGCAGGAAGTCGCCGAGATCTTCGGGCAGGAAGCAGTTGATTGCGTTGGTATTGGCGAACACCGTCACCTGGCTGTTCACGCCGCTGGCGTAGGGCGCCAGGTCGGCATGCATCTGTTCGAGCTGGGCGAAAACCTGGCGGGCATGGCGGAGCAGCGATTCGCCGGCGTTGGTCGGGTGCAGGCCGCGCGCGTGGCGGGCGAAAAGCGCGACGCCGAGGCTGGCTTCGAGCTGGGTCAGGCGGTGGCTGGCCGACGAAGGCGCCAGGTGAATGCGTTCGGCGGCACGGGTCAGGCTGCCGCTGTCGGCAATGGCGGCGACCAGTCGGAGGTCGGGCAGGTCATAGTGCATGGTTTCGTCCAGAACGAATGCTGGCTTTGAATAATACCAATTGCTAAAGCGCTCGATGCCCTGTTGAATGGCATTTCGTTCTCAATGGCGCAAAAAATGACTTTGGATAAATCGAACGCCTGGCAAAACTCGCCGGCCTGGGGGGCCTGCCTGGCGCTGATCGCGGCGCTCGGCTTTTCGCTCAAGGCGATCTTCGTCAAGTTGGCCTACCCTTACGGCGTCGATGCCATCACCTTGCTTGCCTTGCGCATGGCCTTCGCGCTGCCGGTCTTCCTCTGGGTCGGCCTGGCCGAGCATCGCGCCGGTGCCAGCCTGACGCGCGGCGATTGGGGGCGGCTGGCGCTGCTCGGCTGCCTCGGCTACTACGGTTCCAGCCTGCTCGATTTCCTCGGCCTGCAATACATCTCGGCCGGGCTTGAACGCCTGATCCTGTACACCTATCCGACGCTGACCGTGCTGATCGGCGTGCTCTTCCAGGGCAAGGCCTTCTCGCGGCGCGAAGCGGCTGCCATCGCGCTGTGCTACGCCGGCATCGGCTTTGCCTTCGTGCATGATCTCGGCCTGGGCGAAGCGCGTCAGGTCTGGATCGGCGGCGGCCTGGTCTTCGCCTCCAGCGTCTGCTACGCGATCTACCTGTCGGGCAGTGCGCCGATGATCGCCCGTCTCGGTGCCATGCGCTTCACGGCCCTGGCCATGCTGGTCTCCTCGGCGGCGACCCTGCTGCATTTCGCCAGCGGCCACCGGCTCAGTGACTTCGTCCAGCCGCTGCCGGTCTATGGCTGGGGCCTGGCGATGGCGGCCTTTGCCACGGTGATCCCGGTCTTTGCCCAATCGGCGGCGATCCGCCGTTTCGGGGCCGGTCGCTCGGCACTGTTTGGCATGATCGGGCCAATGCTGACCATCGCCTTCGGCTGGTGGTTGCTCGACGAACGGATTTCGCCGCAGCAGATGGCCGGCGCCGGACTGGTCATCGCCGGCATCCTGGTGGTCAGCCGACGCTGAAAGGGCGTTAGAATCCGACGCATGATCGGAATTCTACTCATCACCCACGGCAGCTTTGGCGAGGCACTCGTCCAGAACGCCTGCCACGTGCTCAACAAGCGTCCCGTTCAGCTCAACCAGCTCGGCGTGGCGGCCCAGGACGACCCGCTCGACCTGCTGCCGCTCGCCCGCAACATGCTGCAACTGGTCGATGATGGCGACGGGGTGCTGATTCTCACCGACATCTTCGGCGCCAGCCCGGCCAATCTCGCCCTCAAGCTGCTCGAACCGGGCCGTGTCGAAGGCCTGACCGGGGCCAATCTGCCCATGCTGCTGCGCGCCCTCACCTATCGCGACAAGGGCATGGAAGTGCTGCTGATGCGGGCGCGGGACGGCGGGCGGGATGGCGTATTCAACATGCAGGATCATTAAAACCATGCAGACTCAGGAAACCGAAATCATCAACAAGCTCGGGCTGCACGCCCGCGCTTCCGCCAAACTGACCCAACTCGCCGGCAAGTACAAATGCGAAGTCTGGATGGCCAAGGGCGCCCGCCGGATCAACGCCAAGAGCATCATGGGCGTCATGATGCTGGCCGCCGGCAAAGGCTCGAAAGTCACCATCGAGACCGACGGCGAGGACGAAGCCGAGGCGATGACGGCGCTACTGGCATTGATTGCCGATTACTTCGGCGAGGGAGAATAAGAACATGAGCTTTACCCTGCACGGTCTCGGTGTCTCAGGCGGCATCGCCATCGGGCGGGCCATGCTCATGTCGCATGCGACGCTGGAAGTGTCGCACCTGACCATCGCGCCGCGCATGGTCGACAAGGAAATCGCCCGTTTCGAATCGGCCATCAAGGTGGTCAAGGGCGAGCTGGAAATGATGAAGGAGACGACCGAGCACGCGCCGGCCGAGCTGGCTGCCTTCATCGACATCCACACCATGTTCCTGGAAGACCCGGAGCTGGTCGACAAGCCGCGCGAGATCATCCGCGAACGCCGCTGCAATGCCGAGTGGGCGCTGGTCCAGCAGATGGAACATCTGGTCGGCCAGTTCGAGCAGTTCGACGACCCCTACCTGCGCGAACGCAAGTTCGACGTCGTCCAGGTGGTCGAGCGCGTCATCAAGGAACTGCTCGGTCATCCCGGCCGCGCCGTGATGAAGACGGCCAAGGGCGTCAAGGAAGAAAACCTGATCGTCGTCGCCCACGACCTTTCGCCGGCCGACGTGATCGCCTTCAAGGACCACCGTTTCGCTTCCTTCATCACCGACGTCGGCGGTGCCACTTCGCATACGGCGATTCTCGCCCGTTCGATGGCGATTCCCTCGGTGGTCGGCCTGGAGAACGCCCGTTCGCTGATCCGCGACGGCGAGCAGATGATCATCGACGGCGTGCGCGGCGTCGTCATCGTCAATCCCGACCCGCGGGTGCTCGACGAATACCTGCTGCGCAAGAACCAGATCGAGCTCGAGCGTTCCAAGCTCAAGCGCCTGAAGACGGCGCGTTCGCAAAGTATCGACGGCGTCGACGTGCATCTCTACGCCAACATCGAGCTGCCCGGCGACGTACCCATCGCCCTCGAAGCCGGCGCCGAAGGGGTCGGCCTGTTCCGGACCGAATTCCTCTTCCTCGATCGCGGCGACATGCCCGACGAAAAGGAGCAGTACGAAGCCTACAAGAAAGTGGTCAAGGGGATGGCCGGCCGTGTCGTCACCATCCGCACCTTCGATCTCGGCAACGACAAGGACATCCGCCCGGACACCATGTCCAACGACCGGGTGCAGACCAACCCGGCCCTCGGCCGGCGCGCCATCCGCCTGTCGCTGGCCGAGCCGCGCATGTTCCAGACCCAGTTGCGGGCCATCCTGCGCGCCTCGAAGCACGGCCCGATCAAGCTGCTCATCCCGATGCTGGCCCATGCCCACGAGATCGACCAGACCCTGGCCGCGCTGGAACAGGCCAAGTCCAGCCTGCGTGGCGAGAAGGTCGCCTTCGACGAAAA
>DAIMCQ010000024.1:0-24251 GCA_036726285.1 Azonexus sp. | reverse complement strand
GGAAGGGCGAGTCGACATGCGCCGCGGCGACCGTTTCCATGCGCTCCAGCATCTTGATCCGGCTTTGTGCCTGGCGGGCCTTGGTGGCCTTGGCGCGGAAGCGTTCGATATAGCTCGACAGATGAGCGATTTGGCGCTGCTGCGCCTCGTAGGCCGACTGCTGGGTGGCGAGGCGGGCGGCACGGGCGCGTTCGTAATCGGAATAGCCGCCGCTGGTCAGGGTCAGGCGTTGCAGGTCGATGGCGAGGATCTGGCCGACCACGGCATCGAGGAAGTCGCGGTCGTGCGAGATCAGCAACAGCGTCGCCGGCGTGCTTTTGAGCCAGCTTTCCAGCCAGAACACCGCGTCGAGGTCGAGGTGGTTGGTCGGCTCGTCGAGCAGCAGCAGGTCGGCGCGGCAGGAGAGGGCGCGCGCCAGGTTGAGGCGGACGCGCCAACCGCCCGAAAAGTCGGCAACCGGCCGGGCGAAGTCGGCATCCTTGAAGCCCAGGCCGTGCAGCACCTCGGCGGCGCGGGCCTTGGCGGAATAGCCCTCGATCTCGCCGTAACGGGCATGCAGGTGGCCGATGGCGACGCCGTCGCCGGCGGCTTCGGCCGCAGCCAGTTCGCGTTCGACGCGGCGCAGCTCGACATCGCCATCAAGGACGAATTCGAGCGCCGCATCGGGCAGTGCCGGGGTTTCCTGGGCAACGCGGGCGATATGCCAGCTGGCGGGGATTTCGACATCGCCGGATTCGGCGTGCAATTCGTTGGCGAGCAGCGCGAACAGGCTGGACTTGCCGCAACCGTTGGCACCGACGACGCCGACCTTCCAGCCGGGGTGCAGTTGAACGGAGGCGTCGATGACCAGCGGGCGGCCGGCGCGGGCGAAAGTGACTTGGCGCAGTGCAATCATGAGGCGGACGATTATAGCGGCGCCGTGCGCTAGAATTGCCGCAATTCGCAACGTATTGCCCACATGATCAAGCAAATTCGCACCGACCAGCTCAAACCGGGGATGTATATCCACGATCTCAATTGTGGCTGGCTGGATCATCCGTTCATCTCCAATGCCTTTCACGTGCGTGACCAGGCGACGGTGGACAAGATCATCAATCTGGGCATCCGCGAGCTTTACATCGACACCATCCGCGGCGCCGATGTCTGGGAGGCGCGCAGCCAGCAGGAGGTCAATGCCGACCTCGAACGCCGGCTGCAGGAAATCGCCAAGAAGCAGCCGGAAAAGCCGGTCGTCACCGAACTCAAGGACGAAACGGCGCGCGCCCGGCGTCTGCATGGCGAAGCCAACAAAATCGTCCGCCACATGATGGAAGACATCCGGCTCGGCCAGCAGGTGCAGGTCGACCGCGTCGAGCCGCTGGTCGAAGGCATGGTCGACTCGATCTTCCGCAACCAGGATGCGCTGCTGCCGCTGGCTCGCCTCAAGCGCCACGACGACTACACCTTCCAGCACTCGGTCAGCGTCTGCGCGCTGCTGGTCGCCTTCGGGCGCGGCATGAAGCTGCCGCGGGAGGCGATCAAGGAGATGGCGATGGGCGGCCTGCTGCACGATGTCGGCAAGGCGCGCATTCCCGACAAGATTCTCAACAAGCCGGCCAAGCTCAGCGACGACGAGTTTTCCAGGATGCAGTCGCACGTCACGCAAGGCGTCGTGCTGCTGCAGCAGACTGACGGCGTCAGCGAGATCGCGATGCGGGTGGCGGCCGAGCACCACGAACGTTTCGACGGCACCGGCTATCCGGACAAGCTGGTCGGCGAGAAGATCTCGGTTTATGGCCAGATGGCGGCCATCGTCGATGTCTATGACGCCATTTCATCGGAGCGGGTCTATCACAAGGGCATGCCGCCGACACAGGCGCTGAAGAAGTTGCTCGAATGGAGCAGCCATCATTTTGATCAACAACTGGTCCAAGCCTTTATCCGCGCCATCGGCATCTATCCAACCGGTACCCTGGTCCAGCTCGAAAGCAAGCGGCTGGGTGTCGTCGTCGAACAAAATGAAGGTAACCTGCTCGAACCGGTGGTACGGGTGTTCTACCACGCCGGCAAGCAGCACTACATTCCGCCGGAAACCCTGAATCTGGCCAAGACGCAGGACCGCATCGCGAGTTTTGAGAATTACGAAAAATGGAAAATCGATCCTTATCAGTGGCTGCCTGCCTGATTGCCCTGGCGAGCTTTTGCGGTGCGGCAACGGCCGCCGAAGATGGGCCGAGTCCGGCGCAACAGGCCGACTGGGATGCCCGGCTCGAGAAGGCGGCCGCCCTGCAGGCTGACGGCAAGGCGCGGCAGGCCGAAGCCGAGCGGATTTTCTCCGCCAAGGACGCCGAGTGTAAGCACAAGTTCCTGGTCAATGCCTGCCATGCCGAGGCCAACAAGGAATACGTCGGGGCTTCGCGGATCGGCAAGAACCTGGAGAACGAAGGCAAGGCCATCGAACGTCAGGTCAAGAAGGAACAGTTGAGTGACAAGGATGCCCGGCGGGCGGCCGAAGCGCCGCAGCGGGCCGAGGACTTGAAGTTGCGCGAGTCTGAAACGAGCGCCGAGCGCAGCGAAAAGGACGCCAAGGCGGCGGCAACGCTGGCCGACAAGGAAATGAAGGCGGCCGAAGGCGTCAAACGCAAGGCGGCCGACGCCGAAAAATTACGCAAGAAGCAGGAAGAGCACGCCGCCAAGGTGGCTGCCAAGAAGGCGCAAGCCGAGCGGCGCGCCGCCCAGGCCGCCGAACGCCAGCCCTAGACGGGACACTGCGGCGTGCTGCGCAAGATCTCGGTCCATGAACTGCTGCCCGGCATGTACGTGGTCGATCTGCACAAGCGCTGGCTGGAGCACAACATCTGGCAGAAGCGCTTCGCCATCCGCGACGAGGCGCATGTCCAAAAGCTGATCGCCGAAGGAATCGGCGAAGTCAGCATCGACACCGAAAAGGGAGTCGATCTGCCCCCCTTGCCGGTGGTGCGCCTCAACCAATCGGAAGGGCGGTTCGAGTCCTTGGCCGAGCGGGTCAGGCATGTACCCCGTCAGGTCTCGCTGGGCGAGGAGCGACGGCGGGCCAGCCGCTTGCTCGGCGAAGCCAGCGGCACCGTTTCCGACCTGATGCTGGCCGCCCGGGCCGGACGCGAGGTCGATGCGGCGCGGCTCGAACCTATCGTCGGCAAGATGATCGAGTCGGTCAAACGCAATCCGGATGCCTTGGTGCCACTGGCCCGGCTCAAGCAGATCGATGTCTATGCGACCGAGCATGCCGTCGCCACCGCTTCGCTGATCATCGCACTCGGCCATCAGCAGGGGCTGGCGCAGCCCGAGTTGGAAAGGCTGGCGCTCGGCACCCTGGTCAAGGACGTCGGCCAGGTCGCCATCGATGCCCGGCTGATGAGCAAGCCCGGCATGCTGTCGCAGGCCGAATATTCGGTGGTGCAAAGTCATGTCGAAGAAGGCCTGGCGGTACTCGAGGCGACGACGCGCTTGTCGGAAACTGCGATCGCCGTGGTGCTGGAACACCACGAGCGCTACAACGGCTGCGGTTATCCCTGTCGGATGGTTGGCGACGAAATCTCACCAGCCGGGCGCATGGCCGCCATCGTCGATGCCTACGACGCGATGACCTCCGACCGCCCCTACCGGCCGGCCATCTCGCCGTCGCATGCACTGCGCCAGCTCTACGACCAGGGCGGCACCCAGTTCGACCCGGCGCTGGTCGCCGCTTTCGTCAAGACCATCGGGATCTATCCGGTCGGCACGCTGGTGCTGCTCGAAAGCGGCCACCTGGCGGTGGTCGACGCGGTGCATCACGACAAGCTGCTGAGCCCGGTGGTACGAGTGATCTACCACACCGAGCGTCGCCAGTACGTGGCGCCGGTCGAGGTCGACCTGTCGCGCAAGGTGGGCAACCACTACGGCCAGATCGTGCGCGCCGAAAACTACGAGCGCTGGGGCATCAGTCCGCTGCGCTGGCAACCTGCCTGATCAGCTTCTTGATCGGGGTCGGCACGCCGGCATCCGCCGCCTTGCCCAGTTCCACCCATTCCATATTGGACTCGCCAGCCGCTGCGAGCCTTGTAACCTCGCACAGCGTCGGCAGCAGGGTCAGCCGGAAATGCGTGAACACATGCTTGAGCGGTGGCAGTTCGCGGCTGTGCCGCAGGCTGAGGCCGAGGCGGGCGAGGACGTGCTCCGGCTCGCCTTCCGGCGGCACCAGCAGGCCGCCCCACAGGCCGCTCGGCGGGCGGCGTTCGAGCAACAGGCGATGGCCGTCGCTGATCAGCACGAAGCGGCTGCTGCGTTCCGGAATCGCCGCCTTGGGGCGGGCCACCGGCAGTTCGACCTGGCGGCCGTCGCTGCAGGCGACGCAGTCGGCGGCCATCGGGCAATAGCCGCAGCGCGGCCGGCCGCGGGTACAGAGCGTTGCGCCGAGGTCCATCAGGCCTTGCGTGTAGGCTTCGATATCGGCATCCGGCAGCAGGTTTTCGGCCAGCGCCCACAGCTCGCGCTCGACCGCCTTGGCACCGGGGAAGCCCTCGACCCCGAAATTGCGGCACAGCACCCGCTTGACGTTGCCGTCGAGAATCGCCGTGCGCTGCCCGAAGGCAAAGGCGGCAATCGCCGCTGCGGTGGAGCGGCCGATGCCCGGCAACTCGGCGAGTTGTTCCGGGCTGGGTGGGAAATGCCCGGCGTACTGGCTGGCGATCTGTTGGGCGCAGCGGTGCAGGTTGCGTGCCCGGGCGTAGTAGCCGAGGCCGGCCCAGTGCTCAATCACCGACTCGATGGGGGCGGCGGCCAATGCCAGCACATCGGGAAAACTGTTCAGGAAACGCTGGTAGTAGGGGATCACCGTGCTGACCTGGGTCTGCTGCAGCATGATCTCGGAAAGCCAGATGCGGTAAGGATCGCGGGTGTTCTGCCAGGGCAGGTCGTGGCGCCCGGCAACCTTTTGCCAGGCGATCAGTCGTTGGGTAAAGGGATGCTGCAGGGCCAAATTCTGCCTCGACGAGTACGGCGGGAGCACGGATAATACGGCCTTTTGCCGCCGGATTTCCCTGATGTCTCAAGCTCAAGCCGATACTCGCGCCCTGCGCAATGCCCTCGGGCGCTTTGCTACCGGTATCGCCATTGTCACGGCCATCGATCCCGACGGCCACCCGATTGGACTGACGGTCAACTCCTTTTCGGCGGTTTCGCTCGCCCCGGCTCTGGTCCTCTGGTGCCTCGACAACGGCTCGAACAATCTCGAAGCCTTCCGCAAGGCCAGCCATCACGCCATCAATATCCTGGCCGTCGATCAGAAAGACCTCTCCAACCGTTTCGCCACCTGGCCGACCGACCGTTTCGCCGGGCTGCCCTGGCAAGCCGGCAGCGGCGGTGCTCCGGTCTTCCTCGGCTGCTGCGCTACCTTCGAGGTGGCCAACGAAAGCCAGCTGCCGGGCGGCGATCACACCATCTTCATCGGTCGCGTCGAACGCTTCAGCGAATCGACCGAACTGGCGCCGCTGCTCTTCCACGCCGGCCAGTACCGCACGCTGGCCGAATAAGCCGGCTCAGAAAACCGGTACGCCCTTCGCCTGCCCGGCCGGTGCCTCGGGGTCTATAGTTGTTATCCATATGGCCATGAAAGCCGATGGCTCGGTTGTCTTTTTGTCGTTCATGGCGAGGACACCGTTGCTATCCAATATTTTGATTCTGGGCGCATGGAACGATAATGAATTGACTTCGGATTTGTTAATCCATCCATTGATGATTAAGTCGATAATCCCCAAGAAATAATTTGTTTTTGAATATGGAATGCATGTTCATATTCCGGAATTTTCATGTTTTTGAAATTCCCATAACCGAACTATTGGTTATTTTCTTTTGATCTTCCATATTCGTATCGACTACGTCGAAGCGGCACAAAATATGATCGATTACGCAGGTGGGTAAGCGGATGTTGAGCAAAATGGCTTGGGCAACGCCATGGCGTATCGACCGACAAATTGGGAGGATTTCTTCCGACTCAGTGCAGGAGGCGATGGCAACGATTCAACTGCTCAAAATCTTCAGTGCGGAGTCCGGTTTTTTCTCACGCACGGACCAGATCGTTGCGGGTGATCTCGTTCGGTCACTGGCGAGTTTGAGCCGATGATCAACATGCCCAGCAACGCATTGTTTCATGGCTTTAGTGGAGCGGGTGAAGGGAATCGAACCCTCGTATGCAGCTTGGGAAGCTACCGTTCTACCATTAAACTACACCCGCTCTGCTCGTCCCTCAGCACAGGGACTGCGATATCATAAGCGATTTTCACGCCAACTTCTAGTGCGTAGGCTTTTTACAAGAATAGGCTTGTCTGCTTCCCCACTCCTGGTGCGGTGCTTATGCGACCAAGGGATAGTACAGAAATGACAGCACACAATTTTCACCCGCAATACAGGCCGGACATTGATGGGCTTCGCGCGCTTGCGATTCTCCCGGTTGTTGCTTACCACGCTTTCCCCAATTACGCCCCCGGGGGATTTGTCGGGGTTGATATTTTTTTTGTAATTTCCGGATATTTGATCTCGTTGATTATTTTCAGAAGTCTAATCAACAAGGATTTCTCCTTTGCCGAGTTCTATTTTCATCGAATAAAGCGAATTTTTCCCGCTTTGATATTGATGACAAGCGCATGCTATGTGGTTGGTTGGTTTACCTTGTTGCCTGATGAATTCAAGCAGCTTGGTAAGCATATTGCAGGAGGAATGGGGTTTGTACAGAATTTTGTTCTATGGAAAGAGGCCGGTTATTTCGATGTGGTTTCTGAACTTAAACCCCTCATGCATTTATGGTCCCTTGCGATTGAGGAGCAGTTTTATTTAATTTATCCATTTTTAGTTTGGTTTGCATGGAGGGCAAGGTTCAATATACTGACTGGTGTGGTCGTGCTGGGGGTCGTTTCCTTTGTTCTGAATAAAAACGGAATACAGCAAGATGCAGTTAAAACATTTTTTGCGCCACAAACCCGGTTTTGGGAATTGATGGCCGGATCTGTACTTGCCCACCTTTATGGATTTAGATCATGGCAACCATTCTTTACGCGCTGGGCACACGCTGCATTATTTAATCGCCTGGTTTTTAGAAAGCTTCCGGAAAAGCACGATCGTGGGGCGCTGCTGGCGAGTAGCCTCTCATTCGTCGGGTTGGGCCTGATTGTCTATTCAATAGCAACTTATAACCACACAATGCCATTTCCGGGGGGGCTAGCTGTTGTTCCTGTATTCGGTGCCGTGTTGCTTATTCTTGTGGGTCCAAAAGCGTGGGTGAACCGCCAGGTTTTGTCTTGCAAGGTAGTTGTTTGGGTTGGCCTGATCAGCTACCCGCTCTACCTTTGGCATTGGCCGTTGCTGTCTTTTGCTCGTATCGTTGAGTCGGAAACGCCATCACAAAAAATTCGATTAGCGGTAGTAGGCGTCAGCTTTCTATTCGCAATGCTAACCTACTATATTGTTGAAAAGCCGATTCGGTATGGCAGCTCGTCGTGGCAAAAGACAGTAACCTTGTGCATTTTGTCGGTCTTGGTTGGCCTTCTCGGTTATAACACGTATCAGAGAAATGGCCTACCATTTCGGATTAAGGAACCTACAGATATTAATGTAATTTTTTTAGAGAAAAACAGTCCTTGGTTACCTCAAAATCAAGAAGAAATATGTAAATCAAAATTCCATATAAATGGAAATGAGTCTTGGTGCCGAATGGCTAAAGGTACGGAACCAACCGTTCAGATTATCGGAGATTCCCATGGTCTATCGCTTTATCCTGGAATGGAAGAAATTCTGCGAGAAAGCAAGGAAAACGTAATTTATTTAGGTGCTGGTGGGTGCCTGCCTTTTTATAATATTGTCAGCTATGACAAAGTGGCAGACGAATTGGGAAGGAAAATATGTACATCGGCGACTAATCGAGCTATTGATATTGCAGATAGATACAACAGCATCCATACCGTAATTTTGTGGTCTCGCGGACCGGTATATTTGTCGGCAAAAGGGTTCTATTACAATGATTTTGCTGAGGAGAAATCCCAGGATCGATTCATTTCTTCAATAAATCATCCAGATCTTGCTGATCATTATATGATTTGGAATATCTCGATGCGAGAAACTCTCAATAAGTTGCTCGCAAAGAAGAAAAATGTCATTTTTGTTTTGGATAACCCTGAGTTGGGTTTTGATGCAAAATCGTGCATTGACTCGAGGCCGGTAAGACTTACAAACAAGGTCAAAAATCCTTGTGCATTACCTGAAAGAGACTTTCAGGAAAGAAATAGAAAATATCGTGAACTGATTTTTTCTGTGCTAAATGATTATCCATCCGTCAGGTTTTTTGATGCAGCAGCACAATTGTGCGATAACGAATGGTGCTGGGCAAAGAAGGATGGGAAGTTGCTATATCTCGATGACGATCATCTTTCGCTGGAAGGAGCAAGATTAATGGCGAAGGAAATGACCAAGCTGCTCCATTAAGGATTCTCTGAATAACCCGCGATTTTTGGGCGAGCTGTCATGAAAGTGATGAAAAACAGCGATTTCCAACTAGGAAGTATGAAATTCCGGGATTTTCCCCCGTATTTCTCGCTTCACAGGCGTACCTCGCCCATCAAAGGCAACAAGCGTTTGTGCGCCAGCCCCAGGTTGGTCAGCGCAAACAACGTCACGATCTGCCCGGTGTTCTTGGCGAGACCACGATAGCGAACCTTCGCATAGCCGAATTGCCGCTTGGCGACCCGGAACAGGTGTTCCACCCCCGCCCGGATGGCCGACAACAGTCGGTTGAATGCCTTTTTCTCCTTGCTCCGCTTGCCACCCGCCGGCTTCTTGGTCGGCGTCAGCACCGTCAGATCGCCTTCCTTCTCGAAGGTATCAATCGTCCGGTTCTTCCTGTGATCGCCACGGTCGCCCAGAACCAGGGTTTCCTCGCCATGCAGGCAGGATTCCATCATCGTGATGTCGGCGACCTTGGCTGTCGTGCATTCAACGGTATGCACCAAGCCGCTTTCGGGATCGACGCCGATGTGCGCCTTCATGCCGAAATGCCACTGGTTGCCCTTCTTGGCCTGCGTCATCTCGGGATCGCGCTTCTTGTCTTCATTCTTCGTCGAGCTGGGGGCAGCAATCAGCGTCGCATCGACGACCGTGCCGCGCTTCATCGACAAGCCTTTCTCGGAAAGTACCGCATTGACCTCGGCGAAGATCGCCACCGCCAGGTCGTGCTTCTCCAGCAGATGACGGAAGCGCAGGACGGTGCTTTCGTCCGGCATCACATCCTCGAAGGCATCCAGCCCGGCAAACCGCCGCACATCATGCAGGGCCTCTTCCATCGCCGGATCAGAGTAGCCAAACCATTGCTGCATGAAGTGAATCCGCAACATCGTCGTGAGTGGCATCGGCGGCCGACCGTTTCCCTTCTTCGGGTAGAACGGTTCGATCAGCGCTTCCAAGCGAGACCACGGCACCACCGTCTCCATCTCCGCCAGGAACACCGCCTTCCGGGTTTGCTTCCCTGCTTTGAGCAGAAATCCCATCTCGGCAAGGCTCAGTTGCTTCATCGATTTCATCTGTTTAGGCGGCACCATGACAATGGTGGCATTTTCTCAAACCACGCTGCATGACGATCACTTATGCAGGATTTCCCTAGCGGCTGGATAATTCGAGCGAATATCTTAGCCGGTACATCGGGCCACCTGGGGGCTATCAAAGCTTGTCATCTCCGAGTTGTTGCAGATCCATGATGACGCACGAATGCTCGAAGCGGTATTTGATGATGAACTTGAGTTTCAAGTCTGCCTAGGCGGGGCAATAAACAACGTGCAAAAGGAAAAGCCAACCGAGAACGGTTGGCTTTTTGTCTGTGCCGGTCTCCTGTGCGAGCTAGCCGACATTTCTAAGTTAAGAGCTCGAATGTCCGCTTGCGCACTCAACAGCAGCCCGCTAAGCCTGGCTATTGGCCGCAAGGGGTTTCTTTAATGCCGAAGCACCCAGGCATTGATACGGTGGCCGTCGTGCCAGAGATCGGTGACGCGTGAGGCGAGATCGAAGGCTTCGCTGTCGCGGAGGTCGATCTCGACAACAGCCACGGGCTGATTCGGGTCGCCGTCCTTGATGATGAATATCTGCTTTATCGCACCGAATTTGGCCAGCGCGCTGCGGATTTGCTCTTCGGAGATGTCGGTGGGGAGACCGGAAAACATTATTTTTTTCATGATTGCCTCTTTATTTGCGCAGGACATAGCTGCCCGGTGCATTTTCCAGGGTGGGATATTCCTTCGAACCTGTTTTGGAGGGCTGTGCCGGGGGCGAGGAGCGTTGGGCCAACCAGCGATGCCATTCTTCCCACCAGGAGCCGTCCTGAACCGCGGTGTTTTGATGCCACTCGGCGGGGGCCACGTAGCGTTCTCCGGGCAAGCGGGTATGGATGCGGTAGTGGCGTCGGGGATGCCCCGGCTCGCTGACGATACCGGCATTGTGGCCGCCGCTGGTCAGCACGAAGGTGATTTCTGCCGGGCTCAGATAATGAATCTTGTGCACCGAGCGCCAGGGGGCGACATGGTCGCTTTCCGTGCCGACGGCGAAAATCGGAATCCGGACGTCACCGAGCGAGATCGGCCGGCCATCGACCTCGTAGCGTCCTTCGCTCAGATCGTCGTGCAGGAACAGGCGGCGCAGGTACTGGGTGTGCATCTTGGCGGGCATGCGGGTCGCGTCGGCATTCCATGTCATCAGATCGTTCATCGGGCTGCGCTCGCCCAGCATGTACTCGTTGATCAGGCGCGACCAGAGCAGGTCGTAGGAGCGTAGGAGCTGGAACGCGCCCGCCATCTGGCCGGCGGTCAGGTAGCCTTTTTCTTCCATCTGGGCTTCGAGCAGGCTGATCTGGCTGTCGTCGATGAACAGTGCGAGTTCGCCCGGTTCGGTGAAGTCGGTCTGGGCTGCGAACAGGGAGACCGATGCCAGGCGCTCATCGCCATCGCGGGCCATGACTGCGGCGGCGATCGAGAGCAGGGTGCCGCCGAGGCAGTAGCCTGTTCCATGTACCTTCTTGCCCGGCACGATACTGTTGATGGCTTTGAGGGCGGCGAAGAAGCCTTGCTGCAGGTAGTCGTCCATGCCCAGATCGCTGTCTTCTGCTTCCGGATTGAGCCAGGAGATGCAGAACACCGTGTGTCCCTGATCCACCAGATACTTGATCAGCGAGTTGTGCGGCGACAGATCGAGTATGTAGTACTTCATGATCCATGCCGGAACGATGAGTACCGGCTCGGCGTGCACCTTGGCGGTGGTCGGCGTGTATTGGATCAGCTCCATCAGCCGGGTGCGCAGTACGACTTTACCCGGCGTGATGGCCAGGTTCCTGCCGACTTCGAATTCTTCGGTGCCGGCCGGTGGTTGGCTGCGTACAAGCCGTTGCGCATCTTCCACGAAGTACTGGAAACCACGCTGCAGATTGAGACCGCCTTCGGCGACGGTACGTTGCAGCACGACCGGATTGGTTAGCAGGTGGTTTACCGGCGAGAACATGTCGAGAATCTGGCGCGCCGCGAAGGCGACGCCATTTTCATGCGCCGGGGAAACCCCGAATACGCCATGTGTTGCGGCCTTCCACCAGCGCTCCGTCATCAGGAACGACTGCTGCATGTAATTGAAAGGCCAGCGGTGCCAGGCGGGGTCGTTGAAGCGGCGGTCGGAACTCCACGGTGTCACGCATTCGGGCCCGTTAGCGGCCATGCTTGGTAGCGCGCCGGCCAGTTGCACCATTTCTTCGATGCCAAGACCGAGGAGCTCAAGGCGTTTGCCGGGGGAGACGGCGAGGTGTCCGACCCAGTCAAAAAACCCCAGCCAGCAACTCATAACGGACACCGAGGAGGTCATCCGACCCAGACCGGCGAGGAATTGCCGATCCAACTGTTCGGCGGGGGAATTTGTGGACATCTAGTTCTCCTTGTTTGAATCCTGCTGGCGGGCATTGATGCCCGGCGCTTGGCGGCGCCTTGGCCCGAAAGCGCTTACTTGCGTTCGGTCAGGCTGCGGAAAAAATCAAGACCGCTCAGTCCGTTGAGCCCTTGCCAAGGCGTTTTGGCCGATTGGCGCAGCAGTTCCTGGTTGCTGCGCAGGACATCGGCGATTTCCTCGACATTCTTCAGATTCAGTTTCCACGCTTCCTTGGCGTACCCCATCGCGGTCTCGGCCAGGTTTTTGGCCAGGGTTGTTTGCAAGGTGCTGGCTTCTTTGGCGCTGGCGGCCTGGGTCAGCCCCGTCAGGCAGCTTGCTTCGTCATCCAGGATTTTCCTGAGCGTCGAGAAGTTCAGATCAACGATGTTCTGCGAAGCGTTCAGGCAAGTCTGCGTCAGCGACAGGGTGGCTTCGACGGTCTCGTTCAAGGCAACGGGAATCGGATTGGCGGATTTTGCGGACATGATTGACTCCGGTGATGGAAAAAAGAATGCCCGTTAATTATTCAACACCTGTTGAATAACATCAACCCTGTCTATCCGGTAAGCGAGTCAAAGCATGTTAAAGTCGGGCCGAAATGAAACCGACCGCTCCCCTTCCTCCTCCGCGCCGGCCAGGGCGTCCCAGGAACCTTGAAGCCAGCCGCAGCAAATTGCTTGAAGCCGCATTGCCGGCGTTTGCTCAATTCGGTTTTGATGGTGTCAGTTTGCGCAGCATTGCGGCGACAGCCGGTTTCGATGTTTCCATGATCGCGCACCATTTCGGTTCGAAGGAGGAACTCTGGCAGGCCGTGGTCTGCCGGGTACATGCCGATTGGGAGGCGTATTTCTGCGGCTACCGGGAACTCATGGATGATGAGACCCTGTCAATGGCGACGCGGATGGATCA
The DNA here is from genome assembly GCA_036726285.1 of Azonexus sp. Taxonomy (GTDB): domain Bacteria; phylum Pseudomonadota; class Gammaproteobacteria; order Burkholderiales; family Rhodocyclaceae; genus Azonexus. Next base: position 11,411 of record DAIMCQ010000024.1, on the reverse strand, counting down.
GGTGCTGGACAGGATTACGGCGCATATGATCGAAACCCCCGAAGTCAGCATGTTTGTTTCCCGCGAGATGTGGTACCCGAGCGAACGCCAGCTATTTCTGGAAAAAACACTGCTACGTCCGCACATGGATATGTTTGCGCCGTTCTGGCAACGCATCATGGCACACGGCCTGATTCGACCATCCGACCCGGTCCTGTTCCATATCGGTCTGTTTGGCGCTTTGTCGATGATATTGGCATCTCGCCCCTTGCTTGGGCGGCTTGGCACAAAGGAAATGGACGTTGAGCAAATAAAGGAAGAGATCCGCCGAGGTCTATTGTGTAATTTCAGGCCCTAAGCCTGGCAATTAACCATTCGTCGCCGTGTCTGCTTCCCGGATCGAAAACCCCTTTCTCCAGCATGCTGAAATGCACCTGTTGCGGGGGGCGCTTGACGCTGCGCTGGGCGCGGCGCGGATGGGACTGATGCTGGATTCGATGCATCCTGAACTGCTGGCGATGGCGGCCAACTGCGCGGCACAGTTGGGCGAGGATGAATTGGCCGTGAGTTACTGGCAGCAACTGCTGGCGGTTGAGCCGACGGCGGCCGATGCCGGCAATAGCCTGGGCTTGCTGCTCGAACGCCTGGGGCGGGTCGCAGAAGCGGAGGCGGTATTCCGGCAGGCGCTGGCGGCGTTGCCCGATGACGCCAATCTGCAATCCAACCTCGGCTTGCTGCTGGAAAACACCGGGCGCTATGCCGAGGCGGAAAGTTGTTTGCGGCAGGCGGTGGCCTTGTCGCTGGACTCGGCCAATGCGGCCGAGATTCTTTCCAACCTGGCCGGCCTGCTGGCCCGGCTGGATCAGGTGGCCGAGGCGGAGACCCTCTACTGCCGGGCGATCGCCGCACAGCCCGATTTTGCCATCGGGCATTCCAATCTCGGCGTGCTCTATTCCGTGCTACACCGAAACGAGGAGGCGGAGCAGGCGTTGCGCCGCGCCTTGGCTTTGCAGCCCGATCACCTGCAGGCGCAGGCAAATCTGGCGCAGTTGCTGCTGTCGCTTGGCCGCTGGCATGAAGCCTGGCCCTTGCATGAGAGCCGGCAGTCGGTGTTTGTCGGCGGAGGAAGCGGAGCGGCGATACGATTGCCGAACTGTCCGCAGTGGCAAGGCGAATCACTGCTCGGCAAGGCGATTGTCGTGTTGCCCGAGCAGGGGTTGGGCGACGAGATCCAGTTCTGTCGTTATCTTGCCTGGCTGAAAGCGCAGGGGCTGTGTCAGCTGACCCTGGTCTGCCGCCCGGTGCAGAAGGCGCTGATGCAGACGCTGGCCGGGCCGGATGTCGTGCTCGGCCTGGATGAGGCGACGCCCTTCATCGAACAGCACGACTACTGGGTCTTCCTGCTGTCCTTGCCGCTCCATGCCGGCACGACGCCGGATACGATCCCCGGCCCGGTGCCTTACCTGTTCGCCGATCCGCAACGCCAGCAGGCCCTGGCACCCTGGCTGGCCGGCGCGGAGCAGCCGGCCGTGAAGCGGGTTGGCGTGGTGTGGCGGGGCAACCCCGGTCATACCAACGACGCCGACCGTTCCTTGCCCGGCTTGCACACCCTGGCGCCGCTCTGGGCGGTCGATGGCGTGCGCTTCTTCAGCCTGCAAATCGGGGCGCAGGCTTCAATACAGTTATCCGGGCAGCCGCTGGTCGATCTGGCGCCAGCCATCGAAACCCTGGCCGATAGCGCGGCCTTGCTCAGCCAGCTCGACCTGCTGATTAGTGTCGATACCTCGATGGCGCATCTGGCCGGTGCGCTGGGCGTGCCGTGCTGGATTTTGCTGCCGCGTTACAAGACCGACTGGCGCTGGCTGCAGGGGCGCAGCGACAGTCCGTGGTATCCGTCGGTCCGCTTGTTCCGGCAGCAAGATCGGGGCGACTGGCGGGGGCCGGTCGATGACCTGGCGGCGGCACTGGCCGCATGGGCCGTGGCCGATTGAGGCTGTTGCGTCAGCCGAGCAGCTTGCGCTGGTCGAGATAGCGTTCGAGTACTTCCAGCCGGGCAACCGGGTCTTCCAGTTCGAGCAGTTTCTGCTTGGCGAGATTCTGGATCGGCAGCACTTCGGTGATCCGGTAGCCGACCCATTCGGCTTCGTCGAAGCGATGCGGTTCCGGCATGCGTTCGCTGCCCAGGTCATTGACGACGCGGCGCAGCAGCGGCAGCAGGCGCTCGCGTTCCGGTGGCAACGGCGTGGGACCGGATTCGGCGATCAGTTCGACCGTGCCTTCAAGTAGGTTGCCGGCGCCGAGCCGCGTTTCGAGGATGCGGAAACGGCGGCCGCCGAGCGCGGTGATCATCAGGATGCCGAGTTGCTCCATCTCCCAGCTGCCGATACTGGCCAGCGTGCCGACCGGGTGCGGTTCGGCAGCGGCACCGACTTCGTTGCCGTTGGCGATCAGGCTGATGCCGAAGGGCGTGCCAGCTTTCATGCATTGGGCCGCCATGTCGAGATAGCGTTGCTCGAAGATCTTGAGCGGCAGCACGCTGCCCGGGAAGAGCACGGTATTGAGCGGGAAGAGGGGAATGTTCAGCGTTTCGACGCTGGCGCCGGAGGGCGAACGGGCGAAGTCGAACCAGCCCATCTCAGTTGGCCTCGCCCCAGCGCTGCATCAGGGTGTGCGGGACGGCGATCTGGTCGAGCACGCGGGCGACGACGAAGTCGACGATGTCCTGAACGCTTTGCGGATGATGGTAGAAGCCCGGACTGGGCGGCAGGATAACAGCCCCGGCGCGCGACAGGCGCAGCATGTTTTCGAGGTGGATGGCCGAGAACGGGGTTTCACGTGGAACCAGCACCAGCTTGCGGCCTTCCTTGAGCACCACGTCGGCGGCGCGTTCGATCAGGTTGTCGGCCAGGCCTTGGGCAATGGCGGCCAGCGTGCCCATCGAGCAGGGACAGATCACCATGGCGTCCGGCGGGTTGGAGCCGGAAGCGACCGGGGCAAACCATTCCTCGCGCCCGAATACCGCCAGCTGCGCCGGATCGATCGCCGGGTAGCGGGCGAGCAGCGCCGCCTTGGCATCGCCGGGCCGCGAGGGCAGTTCGAAATCGAGTTCCTGCCGGGCCACTACCTGCGCTGCCTGGGAGTAGAGCAGTTGCACCTTGCAGCCGGCCGCGAGCAGGGTTTCCAGCAGGCGCAGCCCGTAGGGCATGCCCGAGGCGCCGGTCAGGGCGAGGCAGATGGTTCTAGACATGGGGGGCTTCCAGTGGCGCAGGTTCAGCCAGCAGTTTAGCCGCGATCAGGCCGTTGATGGTCCCGAACACCAGCGCCGCGCCGGCAAACACCGGGGTGAGCAGGAAGACGCCATCGTTTGGGATCAGCCAGGCCCGGGCGAGCAGCAACTGGCCGCCGATATGGGCGAAGGCGGCAAGGATCGACAGGCTGACCGGGCCGAACCAGCGGCGCGGCAGCTGCGCGGCCAGGCCAAGGGTGAGCAGGCTGAGCGTGGTGCCGGTCAGCGACAGGAAAAAGCCGGGGGCGAGAAAGTAGCCGAGCAGCAGGCTGCCGGCCAGTACGCGCAGGCCGCTGACCCAGACGGCCGTGCCCCAGCCGTAGCGCATCAGCACGACCAGGGTGACGATGTTGGCCAGGCCGGGCTTGAGGCCGGGCAGCGGCGTGGGGATGGCGGCATCGACCAGCGACAGCCCGACCGCGGCGGTGGCCAGCCAGGCGACGCGACGGTCTTCGTCGCTGACGCGCAGTTCAATAACTGATTGAGTCATAGACCTTGGTGCGCCCGGCAATCTGGACGCTGACGCGGTTCGGGGCACAGATGGCAATCTCGCCCGGACGCATCAGCCAGCCCTGGCGGACGCAGTACTGGCGTGGTCCGGGGTCGGAAACGACACGGGCACGGCCGGGTTCGACGGCGATCAGGGTATTGCCGAGCGGCCCGGCGACCTCGAACTGCTTGCGGCTGCGCAGATCGACTTCGGCAAAGACCTTGCCCTCCTGGCGGATGATCGCCCGATCGGCCATGCCGCCCTGCCAGAAGATCGGGACGCTGGCACCGACTGCGAACAGCCCGACCAGTATCACCAGCCAGTCGCCCGGGCGCAGCAGGTCCAGCCAGGCTTTCAAGTGCCGGCCAGGGTCCGGTGACGGACCAGCACGCGGGCATGCTGGGCGAATTCGCGGCTCAGCCATTCGGCGATATAGACCGAGCGGTGCTGGCCGCCGGTACAACCGATGGCTACCGTCAGGTAATTGCGGTTGTCGCGGACGTAGGCCGGCAACCAGTCGGCGACAAAGCGGTAAATGTCGTCGCGCATGCGCAGCACGACCGGCTCGGCCTCGAGGAACTTGACGACGGCTGCATCCTTGCCTGTCAGCGGGCGCAGCTCCGGGTCGTAGTGCGGGTTGGGCAGGCAACGCACGTCGAAGACCAGGTCGGCATCAAGCGGCAGACCGTGCTTGAAGCCGAATGACTCGAACATCAGAGTCAGTCCCTGGCCGGGCTGGGCCTCGATGAACTGGCGTACCCAGTCGCGCAAGGCATTGGCTTTGAGGCCGCTGGTGTCGATGCGATGGCCGAGTTCGGAAATCGGGTCGAGCAGGGCGCGCTCGCTGCGGATCGCTTCTTCCAGCGTCTGGTTGGCGGTGGCCAGCGGATGGCGGCGGCGGGACTCGGAATAGCGCTTGAGCAGCGTCTCGGTGTGGGCGTAGAGAAACAGGAAAGTGAGTTGCACGCCGTCATCGGTCAGCGTTTTCATCCGTTCCGGCAATTGCTCGATGCCGTCGCCGGAGCGGGCGTCGATGGCGACGGCAATCTTGCGGATATCTTCTTCGCTGAGCATGCGGACGAGCACCGTCAGCATCGCTACCGGCAGGTTGTCGACGCAGTAATAGCCTGCATCTTCGAGCAGGTTGAGGGCGACGGACTTGCCTGAGCCGGAAAGGCCGCTAATGAGAATGACTTCCATGAACCACAGCATAATGAACGCGGCACGCCCTAGCAACCTTCGGCATAATAGAAATAAACAAGGAGACGCCCATGCCCCCGACCCTTCCCCTGCTCGAACTCCCTTTCCTGGCCGAACTGACTGCCCAGCGGCGGGATATCCACGCCCATCCGGAGCTGGCTTTCGACGAGAACCGGACGGCCGATCTGGTTGCCCGCGAACTTGAGCGCTACGGGCTGGAGGTGCATCGCGGCATCGCCAAGACCGGCGTGGTGGGCGTGCTGCGGGCCGGCAGTTCGCCGCGGATGATCGGCCTGCGGGCCGACATGGATGCCTTGCCGCTGGCCGAAATGAACGAATTCCCGCATCACTCGCGCCATCCCGGCAAGATGCACGCCTGTGGTCATGACGGCCATACCGCCATGCTGCTGGGGGCGGCCCGCTATCTGGCGGCACATCCGGATTTCGACGGGATTGCCGTGTTCATCTTCCAGCCGGCCGAGGAAGCCGAAGGCGGCGCCGCGGTGATGATCGAGGATGGCCTGTTCGAGCGCTTCCCGGTCGAGTCGGTTTATGGCCTGCACAACTGGCCGGGGATTCCGGTCGGTCAGATGATGGCGATGCCCGGCCCGGTGATGGCTGGCACCTGCGGCCTGGAGATTTTCGTGCGCGGTCACGGTTGCCATGCCGCGATGCCGCACCAGGGGGTGGACGCCATCGTCACCGGGGCGCAACTGGTCCAGGCGCTGCAGACCGTGGTCAGCCGTACCCTGCATCCCTGCGACGCGGCGGTGGTCAGCATCACCCAGTTCCATGCCGGCGAGGCCTGGAACATCATTCCGGAAGAGGTGGTGTTGCGCGGCACCATCCGCAGCTTCAAGCCGGATGTGCAGGAAAACATCGAGCGCGCCATTGAGCGCCTGTGCAGTGGCATCGCAGCCGCCAACGGGGCGCAGATCAGCGTCAATTTCGACCATCGCTATCCACCGACGGTGAATAGTCCCGCCGAAGCCCGCTTCTGTCAGCGCGTTGCCAGCTCTGTGTTTGGCGAAGAGCGGGTACTCACTGATGTGTTGCCGTCAATGGGGGCCGAGGACTTTGCCTACATGCTGCGCGAGAAGCCGGGGTGTTACGTCTGGCTTGGCAACGGCCCGGGGACGGGCGGCTGCACGCTGCACAACCCGCATTACGATTTCAACGACGAACTGCTGACGCTGGGCGTCAATTACTGGGTACGCCTGGTCCAGCAGGCCCTGCCCAAGGCCTGAGCCCGGCTCGGTCAAAAGTCAGCCGGCGACCAGCCAGCCATCCTGGCGGCGCAACGCGTTGACCAGCAGCAGTTCGCGTTCCACCCGTTCGACCAGCTTGTTTTCGTCGAGGCTCAAGTAGCGGTTGTTCACGTCGACGGCAAAGGGCAGGCTGAGCATGAAGGCGGGAAATTCGTCTTGCGGCAGGCGCTGCTTTTCCATCATGGCGAAGGAAACGATGACCTTGATGGCATGCCAGGCCAGCTTTTCGATATTTTGCTGGAAGCTGTCGACCCGCCGGAAAGCCCTTTCGAGGGCCAGGTCGACGCTGCCAAACGGCCGGCCGTGGCCGGGAATCACCGTGTCGATGGCGAGTTGGCCGAGCATTTCCAGCGTGGCCCGGGTGCTGGCCAGGCCGTCGGCCTCACCGAGCAACTCGGGGAAAATCACCCCGAAGCCGTTTTCCCACAGCGCATCGCCGGAGATCAGCAGGCGGTTTTCCGGGTTGTAGTAGGCCAGCGCTTCCATGTCGTGGCCGGGTACGGCCAGCGATTGCCAGTTCAGGCCGCCCATTTCCAGTTCGCTGCCGGCGCCGAGCAGGCTGTCGTGCTGAAAACGCGCCGACTGCTGGCCAAGCGGCGAGAGCAGCAAGGCGTTTTCGTCCCAGTCGGCGATCACCGCATGCAGGCCGGCCGGGACGATGATTTCGCAGCCGAAGGCCTGTTGCAGCGCAGCATTGCCGCCGATATGGTCGGAATGCGAGTGGGTGTTGATCAGGCGTTTCAGTTGGCGGCCATCAAGTGCGTGGCGCACCAGCTCGACGGTTTGTCCGGCATGCGAGACGTAGCCGCTGTCGATCAGCGTTGCCTGTTCGCCGTCGAAGAACAGGATGTTGTTGGCCGACAGCCAGCCGCGCTCGAGGACGCGCAGCGAGGCCGGCAGAGTCGGGGTCATTCCGGGGTGTCCGGGTCGGCGCTGGGATGGCTGGGGGCGACCACCGGCGTCACCACTTCGGCAACGACCTCCGGGCTGCTCAGCGGCGGCCGGCCACAGCCGAGACAGTAGCCGGAATCGGGGTCGGCCATGCAGACGCCGACGCAGAGATAAGGGTCTTCTTCGTAGTCCATCGTTTTACCTGTTGCCGCTGCCGGGGCATTCCGCCGTCGCGGGCTGTTCGGCCTGGCGCCGCCGGGCGACTGCCGCCAGAATCCGGCTGCGCGTCGCGTCGTCGCTCTGCGCCCAGCGGGTGATTTCGTCGATGCTGCGGAAGCAGCCCTGGCACAGGCCGCTTTTCGGGTTCATCTGACAGAGGTTGATGCAGGGAGACGGGAGCATTTAAATGAGCATGAAGCGGTGTTGCTGGTCGCGGACCATTTCCACGGCTTCGAGGGCTTCGTCGCGGCGGATTCTGGCCAGCATGGCCAGATGAAGACGCCGGTCGCGGGCAGTTAGTTCCGGAAAGTTGAGGGTGTGCCGGTTGAGATCATCCGGCGGTTCGTCGCTGACGATGCCCAGGCGGTCCACGGTAATGCTGACCGGCGACAGGTGGAGCGCGCTTTCCGGGGCGCGCAGAAACTCGGCGAGGGCTTCGACCAGTTGTTCCGGCATCAGCGATTCGGCCGTTTGCCGCAGCCGGCTATCGAGATCGGCCAGGTGGCGGGTGCGCAGCGCCTGTTCGTGTTGCGTGCCATGTGCCGTGCTCAGGTTGGCGCGTTCGATCGAGGCATTGGCGCGCAGCCCGTCGCGTTCCTGGCGCAGGGTTTCGACATGGCTGTGAAAGGTGTGGAGCAGGCTTTGCAGTGCCTTGCCGCGCAGGCCGAGGCGGGTCGCTTCGAGGTCGCAGGACGGTTCGATCAGCGTCTGGCCGGAGAAATACAGGATCAGTTGCGGCACGTCGTTCTGGATGACGTCCCCGCGCTGGCTCATGCCGAGTTGCTTCTTTTCCTGCCGGCGGGCGGCGAACATGGCGTAGAAGTGGTCGCTCTCCCAGCTCGCCGGTTCGGCCAGGAAGTCACGGATGGCCTGGCTGCGGCCGAGCATCTGGTCGATGTCGTCGGCGGTCGCAAACAGCGCGTGGACCAGCGGATCGTTGGCAAAGGCCTGGCGGTTGATATCGATCGGGCCGGGCAGTGCGCTGACCAGGCCCTGGCAATAGCCGAGCGCATGTTCAACGGGATGGCTGAGATGCTTCTCGAAATCGGCTGCCGCTTTCAGCGTCGGCCCGACCAGTTCGGCGACCATGTCCAGCGCCTTGAGGGTATCGGGATCAGGTTGCGACGCTGGCTTCAGTAAATCGGCTACGGCAGAAAAAAAGCTCACTCAGCAGTTTTGGCACAGATGGCCCGGCCGGCCTTGGCGCCATTCGGGCGGTTGAGGGTACTGGAAATCCAGTCACCGATAGCTGCCAGTTTAGCCAGATCGACGCCGGTTTCAATGCCCAATCCGTGTAAAAAATAAATCACGTCTTCGGTCGCCACATTGCCCGATGCCCCCTTGGCATAAGGGCAGCCGCCGAGACCGGCCACCGAGGCGTCGAAGATCGCCATGCCGAGCTGCAGGGAGGTGTGGATATTGGCGATCGCCATGCCGTAGGTGTCGTGATAATGGCCGGCCAGCCGGTCGATCGGAATCTGCCGGGCGCAGGCTTCGATCATCCGCTGGATGCTGGCCGGGTTGCCGACGCCGATGGTGTCGCCGAGCGAGACTTCGTAGCAGCCCATGTCGAACAGGATCCGGGCGACCTCGGCCGCCTTTTCGGGGGCGACGGCGCCCTCGTAGGGGCAGCCGACGACGCAGGAAACATAGCCGCGCACCGGAATTTCCAATGCCGAAGCGGCGGAAACCACCGGTTCGAAGCGTTTCAGGCTCTCGGCAATCGAACAATTGATGTTTTTCCGGGAAAAAGACTCGGAAGCAGCACCGAAAATTGCCACTTCGCGGGCGCCGGCTTCAATGGCGGCATCGAAACCTTGCAGGTTGGGGGTCAGCACCGGGTAATTGACCCCGGCATGGCGCCCGATGCCTTGCAATACGGCACTGTTGTCGCCCATTTGCGGAACCCATTTCGGCGAAACGAAAGAGGTCGCTTCGATCACCGGCAGGCCGGCTTCCGTGAGACGGTCGATCAACTCGATCTTGGTGGCGGTCGGGACGACCTGCTTCTCGTTCTGCAGGCCGTCACGCGGGCCGACTTCGACGATCTTGACGTGGTTGGGGAAGGACATGACGAGGGCTCCCGAATAATGAACTAGGTGCTGCCCGAGGCAGCGTCAAAGGCCTGAACCAGCGCCTGCAGATCGACCGAGCGCAGCGCACCGATCGCCACCTCCCAGCGCCCTTCGGCGCAGAGGCCTTGTGTCCCGGCCGCTTCCCAGCCGGCCAGCGTGGCCTGCAGGCAAGCCTCACGGACTGCTTCGGCCAGTTCCCCGGGGCAGCGGGGGGCGTTCGCGTCGGCCGGTTGCGGTGGCGTTTTCACTCGCTGTCGAACTCGACCAGTGCCGCGCCATCGCCAACCTGCTCGCCGGCGGCGTAGCAGAAGGCCTTGACGGTGCCGGCGGCGGGGGCGGTGATGGTGTGTTCCATTTTCATCGCTTCGAGGATCAGCAGCGGCATGCCTTTTTCCACCTTCTGGCCGACCTGGGCGAGCAGGGCGACGACCTTGCCGGGCATCGGCGCGGTCAGGCCGCCGGCATGGGCGCCGCCAGCTTCAACCAGATGCAGCGGGTCATCACGCAGGAGTGAGTACGTGCACCCATTGAGGAAGATGCTGCGTTTTCCCTCCACGGCAACGACACTTGCGATCAGCCGACGGTCGTCGAGTTCGACGGCGAACTGGTCGCCCTCAAGCTTGCGGCCGCGGGCCAGCGTCGTCTCACCCTGCAAGGTGATCGCCCATTGATCGCGCTGGTAGCGGACATGGGCTTCGACCAGACTGTCGCCGTCGCGGAAGCCGACGGTACGGGCGGCCGACAGGTTCATCCGCCAGCCGTCGCGGGCGTGCCACGGCGACCACGGATCGCCACTGTTCCTGGCCGCCTGCCGGGCGGCGTGTTGTTCCCAGAGCAGCTCGCCGACCGTGGCGACCAGCAGCGCATCGCGCGGCACGGCCTGGGTAGCAGGGAAGAGGAAATCCTTCTGGCGTTCGATCAGCCCGGTATCGAGATCGGCGCCGGCAAAGGCCGGGCAGGCGACGAGACGGGAGAGGAAATCGATGTTGGTCGTCACGCCGGCCACCCGGTAGTCGGCCAGCGCCTTGCGCATGCGGGCCAGCGCTGCGTCGCGGTGTTCGTCCCAGACGATCAGCTTGGCGATCATCGGGTCGTAGAAGGGGGTGATCTCGTCGCCTTCCTCGACGCCGGTATCGACCCGCACGTTGAGGCTTTCGGCCGGTGATACGAGGCGGACCAGCTGGCCGGTCGACGGCAGGAAACCCTTGCCGGCATCTTCAGCATAGATCCGTGCTTCCAGTGCATGGCCGCGAATCTGCAGTTGCTCCTGGGCGAGCGGCAGCGGCTGGCCGGCGGCGACGCGCAATTGCCATTCGACCAGATCCTGGCCGGTGATCATCTCGGTGACCGGATGCTCGACCTGCAGGCGGGTATTCATCTCCATGAAGTAGAAGGAACCGTCCTGGTTGGCAATGAATTCGACGGTGCCGGCACCGACATAGCCCACCGCCTTGGCTGCGGCAACCGCGGCTTCGCCCATCTGGCGACGGCGTTCCGGGGTCATGCCCGGGGCCGGCGCTTCTTCCAGCACCTTCTGGTGGCGGCGCTGTACCGAGCAGTCGCGCTCGAACAGATAAACGCAGTTGCCGAGGCTGTCGGCGAAGACCTGGATCTCGATATGGCGCGGCTTGGTGATGTATTTTTCGATCAGCACGTGATCGTCGCCGAAGCTGGAAATCGCCTCGCGCTTGCAGGAGGCCAGCGCGTCGGGGAAATCGGCGCTCTGCTCGACCAGGCGCATGCCCTTGCCGCCACCGCCGGCGGCCGCCTTGATCAGGACCGGGTAGCCGATCTGGTCGGCTTCGCGGTGGAGCAGGGCCGGTGTCTGGTCGTCGCCGTGGTAGCCCGGGGTCAGCGGCACGGCGGCCTTGCCCATCAGCTTCTTGGCTTCGGATTTCGAACCCATGGCGCGGATCGCCGAAGCCGGCAGGACAATGAAGGCGATGCCGTTGGCGGCCAGTGCCTCGGCGAAATCGGCATTCTCGGAAAGGAAAACGTAGACC
>DAIMCQ010000023.1:0-24405 GCA_036726285.1 Azonexus sp. | reverse complement strand
GCCCGCGGCTGGCCGGGACGCTCGGCCAGTTGGCTGTAGCTCAGGGTCGGGCCGGGCGGAATCTGCCGCAGGGCGTGCCAGACGCGTTGCTGGAAAAGCGTGCCGCGCAGGTCGAGCGGTAGTTCGAAGCGGCTGCCCGGCGTGTCGACCAGGGCGACGACGGCGGCCAGGGTATTCGCCAGCTCGGTCTCGCCGGGCAGCAGGCGGGCATTGGGAAAGCGCCGGCACAGGTCGTCGCCCAATTGCGTCGCGTCGTCGCCGAGCAGGATGGCGCACAGGCCGCGGCTGCTTTGTGCCGCCAGCACCTGGCCGAGCCGGCAGGGGGCACAGGCATAGCGAATCTGTTCGCCGCGTCCGCCGGCGCGGAAATCGCCCGGTTTCATGCCGAGGATGGCATCGGCTTCGCTGTAGAAGCGGCTGTCGGCGTTGTAGCCGGCGGCGTAGATGGCATCGGCGATGCCGGCCGGGGCTGAGCCGTTGCCCGTTGGTGCGAGCTGCCGGCGCAGGCGTTCGGCGCGTTGGGCCTGGACGTAAGCATGTGGCGTCAGGCCGGTGACCGCCTTGAACTGGCGGTGCAGGTGCCAGGCGCTGAGGCCGGCGTGGCGGGCCAGTTCGTCGAGGCTGGGGGCATGTTCGGCGGCGGCAATGTAGTGGCAGAGTTCGGCGACCCGCCGCGCCTGCTGTGCCGCCGGCGATTCGCCGTCGGGCTGGCAGCGTCGGCAGGGCCGGTAGCCGGCCTGCCGGGCTTCGGCCGGGGTGGTGAAGAAACGGATGTTTTCCGGGCGGGCCAGGCGTGACGGGCAGGTCGGGCGACAGTAGATGCCGGTGCTGGTGACGGCATAGACGAAGCGTCCGTCGGCGGCCGGGTCGCGTCCGGCCAGGGCGGGCCAGCGTGGGTCGGCGAGATTGCGGGCGGCTGTGGCGGCGGGCATGGCGGTCTTTCGGGCAGTAGGATCTGCGGTCAATTTATCCTTCTCCGGGCACGGCGGCACTCCGCGGCTTGCGGTCAAATTCCGGCTCAGGTACCCATGTAGCGACCGGTTTTGTGGTTGACCGCAATCACCAGATTGAGTGCCAGCGCGCCGATGACCGACAGGCCGACGCTCAGCGGATCGCGAATGAACAGCGCGGCGATGACGATCAATACGTCGGCCGCCATCTGCAATTTGCCGGCCCGCCAGCCGCGCGTGTGCTGCAGATGGATGACGAGGATGCCGAGGCCGCCCAGGCTGGCCCGGTGGCGAATCAGGATGAGCAGGCCGACACCGGCCATGAAACCGGCCATCACGGCGGCGAAGGTCCGGTCGAGCTGATTGAAGCTGACCAGATGGGGGAGCAGCTCGACGTAAAGCGAGAGCAGACTGACCGAGAGGAAGGTCTTCAGCGTGAAGTCATGGCCCATGGCCCGCCAGGCCAGCACGTAGAAGGGCAGGTTGATGACGAAAAGGACCGGGCCGAAGGGCAGGTGCCACAGGTAATGAATCAGGAAGGCGATGCCGACGGTGCCGCCGGTGAGCAGCCCTGCCTCGCGGAAAAGCAGCACGGCGAAGGCGACGAGCAGCGGGGCGACGAGCAGGGCCTGGGCGTCTTCGAAGCGGGTGTGGCGGATCAGGGTCGAGGTGTTCATGCGGTGATTCGGGGCTGGGCGTTCAGTAATACTGGCGGATGGTCTGCAGCGAGATGCCGTAGCAGTGATGCAGTTGTTCGTCGCTGTAGCGGTGCTCGCTGCCGGCCGGGCAGGCGGTGCGGGCCAGGCAGGTGAATGCGCAGCGCGATGCCGGCTGCTTGCGCCAGGCGACGCAGCGGCCGAGATCGAAGCCGCTGGCGCTGACTGCACCGGCCGGGCAGGCCGTCTGGCAGGGGCGGGTCGCGCAGTCCGGGCAAGGGCTGCGCGACAGGTGGCGCGGCGTCGGCGTGAAGCGCGTATCGGCCAGCACGACCGCCCGGTAGGCCGACCAACTGCCCCATTCGGCATCGACGCCGACCATGAAGGGCGAGGGCTGGTGCCAGCCGGCCAGTTCGCCGAGCTGCTGCAGCCGGAGTGGCGAGTTGCCGGGGTAGAGCAGGCGGTAGTGATTTTCCGGTAGCGCCGCGGCGAAACACTGGGCGAGCGTGCGCCGGGTGTAGTCGTCGATCGGGTCGGCGCTGGCGATGCCGGATGCCTTGACGCATTGCCATAGCAAGCGGCCGCCATGGCCGATCAGGATCAGTTGCCGGAAAGCGCTGGTGTCGCCGAGGCCGGCCAGCAGTTCGGCGGGCAAGGCGGCCAGGTCGAAGACGGCCTGACGGTTGAGGCCGGCGGCATCGAGCGTGGCGGCCGGGAAGGCCTGGGGGCAGTCGGAAAAAACGGTCATGCGGCGCTCACTCGGTTTCCAGCAAGGGCTTGCTTTCGCCGACCCGGCGCTGGGCCACCCAGACCAGCAGCGCATCGATGGCGGCCGCCCCGGCCTGGGCGCGTGGGTGGTTGATCAGGAAGCTGACGGCATAGCGCCGACCCTGAGCGTCGAGGGCGTAACCGGCGGCGGTCTTGACGCCATCGAGCGTGCCGGTCTTGATGTGGGCGCGGCCGGTGGCATCGGAGGCGGCCAGCCGTTTCTTCATCGTGCCGTCGATGCCGACGATCGGCATGCTGGAGACGAATTCGGGCATCACCGGGTTTTTCCAGGCATCGAGCAGCAGGCGGTTGAGGCTGCCGGCGCTGATCCGCTCGCGGCGCGACAGGCCGGAGCCGTTTTCCAGGACCAGTTCGGCAAAGCGCAGGCCGCGTCCGTTCAGCCAGTCGGCAACGCGCTGCTGGGCGCGCTCGGCGGTGGCCGGGGCGCTGTCGTTGCCGAGGGTGAGGAACACCTGGCGGGCCATGACGTTATTGCTGAACTTGTTGATGTCGCGCACGGCATCGGCCAGGGGCGCCGATTCGTGCTGGGCGAGCAGCTTGCTGCCGAGCGGCACGCCGCCGCCGCGCACCTGCCCGTTCAGGCTGCCGCCCAGCTCGCTCCACAAGGCGCGGATCAGGCCGCTGGCCTGGGCATCGGCCGGCAGCGGCGCGAGGTTGAGCGCACGTTCGCCGCACAGCGGGCTGTAGCTGCCGGTAAATTCGAGGCGGTTGCCGTTGTTCTCGGGGATCAGACGGATGTTGATCAGTTCCTTCCAGTCGCTGCTGCAGCCGCCTTCGCCGTTGCGCAGCCGGTTGTCGATGCGTAGGCCCTCACTTGGCGTCTCGGCGAGCAGGCGTGGCTGGCCGTTCTCCGGCAGCACCGTGAAGCGCAGGGCGCGGAAGTTGATCAGCAGGGCGTCGGGGCCGACGTTGTAGGGACGCATCGGCTTGTCGTCGAAGGCGCCGGGGTCGATGGCGGGGACGTTGAAAGCAGTGCGGTCGAGGACGATGTCGCCGTTGATCTGGCGAATGCCGCGGACCCGCAACTGGCGCAGCAGGCCGGCGAGGTGTTCGATGGCGAAGCGCGGGTCGCCGCTGCCCTTGAGGTAGAGATTGCCGTTGAGCACGCCGTCGCTGGCGGCCGCCTCGACCCAGGCGGTGGTCTTCCAGGTGTAGGCCGGGCCGAGCAGGTCGAGCGCGGCATAGGTGGTGAGCAGTTTCATCACCGAAGCCGGGTTCAGCGCGGACTGCGCGTTGTGGGCGACCAGCGGCGTGGCGGCATCGACCGGCTGGACGACGACGGCGACGCTGGCGGCGGGAATCTGCGCCGTCTTGAGGGCTTTGAGGACGTTGGGCGGCAGGCCGTCGGCGAGGGCGTGCAGGCTGGTCGTGGCGATCAGCAGGGGGAGCAGACGGACGAGACGTAGGGTAAACGGCATGAAATGAGGAATGGGAGACCGGAGCCCCCCCATTCTAATGGCCCGCGTCCTTGCCGGCGGCGAAACTACGCGCGATGGAGTACGAAGCCGGAGATCAGCCTGTCGAGTTGGTGCGCCGTGGCGAGCAGTTCGTCGGCGGCGCTCTTGGCCTGGCGGGCGGAGTCGGTGTTGCGTTCGATCAGGTCGGTGATCTGCTGCATGCTGGTCGCCACTTCTTCGCTGGCGATGCCTTGCTGGCGCGCCGCATCGGAGATCTGGCTGGACATCGTGGTGACCTGGCTCGACGAGTCGGTGATGCTGGCCAGACCGGCGACGCTGGCGCGCAGCATGCCGATGCCGGTCTCGACCGCCTCGGCGGCGAGATCCATGCTGGCGACGGCCTGGGCGGTGACCGACTGGATCTCGTTGACGGTGACGTTGATGTCGGCAGTCGAGGTCGTCGTCCGTTCGGCCAGCTTGCGCACCTCGTCGGCGACGACGGCAAAGCCGCGCCCCTGTTCGCCGGCGCGGGCGGCTTCGATGGCGGCATTGAGCGCCAGCAGGTTGGTCTGGCTGGCGATGTCGGCAATCACCTTGGTGATGTCGCCGATCTTGGCGATCGAGTGATTGAGCGCATCGATGGTGCTGTTCGAAGCATGCACTGCATCGACCACCCGGTTGGTGGCCGCCATGCTCTGATTGATATTGGTGTTGCTCTGGCTGACCAGCTCTTGCGACTGACGCGCGGCAGAAGATGTTTCGAGGGCGTTGGCGGCAACTTCCTGGACCGACTGGCTGAACTGCTCGGTGGCAGCGGCCACGCCTTCGACGCTGGCCTGCTGTTGCTCGGACTGCACCGCCACCTCGGTCATTTGCGCTTCCAACTGCCGGCTGCGCTGGTCGATGGCGGCAGAGGCGGTGGAGATTTCGTCGAGCATGGCCTTCAGCGAGCCCTGCATGGTGGCCAGATTGCAGAGCAGGATGCCGGTTTCGTCGCGGCCGGAAATGTCGATGTCGTCGGTCAGGCGGCCTTCTGAAATGCCTTCGAAATGGACGATGGCCTTGCGCAGCGGGCCGACGATGGCGCGGATGAGCATGGCGCCGCCACCGATGGCGAGCAGCATGGCGACGATCAGGCCGCCGATGGTCAGGTTGCGGATGCCGCGATACTGTTCTTCGGCCGACGCAAAGTTTTTCTCGGCGGTGCGGGCAAACTCCTGGATCAGCGCCGCCCCGTCCTGGCGGACTTCGGCGTAAAGCGGATTGATCTTCAACAGCAGCAGTTCGTTGGCCTGCTGGAATTTGCCTTCCTTCATCAACTCGCGGGCGATATTGACGCCCTGCTTGGAAAAGCGCTCGCGCGAGTCGGCGAACTTGCTCAACAATTCCTTTTCCTGGTCGTTGAGCTGCAAGGCTTTCAGCGAGTCGAGCAGGCTGTTGATTTCCTGCCGGTTCTTCAGCGTCGCCTCGATGTGCTTGTCGAGCGGATGATCGTGCAGCTTGATATTCGGGCTCGATGGGTCGTGCTGCAGGCCGAGCATGATCTGCGAGCGGTTTTCGGCCAGCAGCAGCATCATCTGATTGGCGATATTCGAGGGCAGCAGCTTTTCCCTGTACATCTTTTCAAGCTGGACATTCGATTCGCCGATGCCCCTCAAGCCGAGGAGTCCGACCAGCGTCATCAGCGCCAGGATGACGCCAACCGAGGTCCACAGGCGGGCGCGCAGACCAACCGTTGGCTTGCCTGTCTTGGGCAGGGCACCTTTTTGTCCGGCCGCCTGGTAGGCGGTCTCGGCGGCAGCTCGCTTGTCGCGCGGTGCCGGGGTGCGTACCGACATGTAGCCGGTGACTTGTCCGGCTTTCCTGAGCGGAACGACGAAAGCCTCAACCCAGTAGAAGTCGCCGTTCTTGCATCGGTTCTTGACCAGGCCGCGCCAGGGGAGACCGCTTTTGACGGTAGTCCAGAGATCGGCAAAGGCCGATTCCGGCATGTCCGGATGGCGAACGATATTGTGACTTTGGCCAATCAGTTCCTCGCGGGAAAAACCGCTGATTTGCACAAAGGCGTCGTTGGCGTAGGTAATCACGCCTTTGAGGTCGGTCCGGGAAACCAGGTAGGTTTTTGCCGGAAAAGCGATCTCGCGCTGAGTGACGGGCTGGTTGTTTTTCATTGAGGCTGTTCTCGGGAGCGTTCGTTTGTTCGACTTTGACGACAGCAAGCGAGAGGCATTGTAGCGATAAAAACTAGGGTATTCGCTAGTTATATCGATACGCTGCTATTTGTATAAGCGTTTTGATGAAAAGCCGGCCATTCCGACGCTGGGAAGGCTATATTTTCATTAACAACGTCAAAACTGACAATGCCTATGGAATAAGGCGTCGGCGCCCACGGTAAGATGCAGTTAATTGATTAATCAACTGCAAATCTTGAAATTGCCGTCCAGGGGCGAAAACAACACGGCGCGATTGCAGCCCTCATGCTTCGCCTGATACAGCGCCACATCGGCGGAAGAGAGCAGGGTGTGGATGTCGGTGTCGTCGCCGGGATGCATGGTCGCGGCCCCAACGCTGATCGTCAGGTGCGCGGCAATGTTGGATCCGGCATGGGGCCAGGCCTGGCTTGCGATGCGCTGGCGCAGGTGTTCGGCCAGCTGGCTGGTTTCTTGTTCGTCCATGCCGGGCAGGATCAGGGCGAATTTGTCGCCGGCGTAGCGGGCCACCAGATCGCCGATCGGCCGTACGGCGTCGTGCAATTGGCCGGCGATCTTGAGCAGCAGTGCATCGCCTTCGTTGCGGCCATAAAGGCCGTTATAGGCGCTGAACCGGTCGAGGTCGACGATGAGCAGGGCGAGCGGGGTGTGCTTGAGACGGGCCTTGTGAAATTCGTCGGCCAGCGTGTCGTCGAATTTTCGCCGGTTGGCGGCTCCGGTCAGGCTGTCTTGCGTGGTGTTCCGGCGCAAGGTTTCGCTTTGCTGGCGCAGCAGTCGTTCCCGCGAAATATTGGCCGTGACGTCGCTGATCTGGATCAGGCAGGCGGCGGTGCTGTGTTCGTTGCGCAAGGGCAGGATATGCGTCATTTGGTGCATGCGCTGCCCGCGCTGACGCTCCTGGGGCGTTTGGTAGAGCGGTAGCAGCGAGCCGTGCAGGGCGGGCGAAAGCAGCGAGGGCAGGCGGTGGCGCGTGGCATGCTCGATGGCATGTTCGAGCCGGGTGTTCCTGGCTTCCGGAATCAGTTGCAGGATCGGCTGGCCAATCGCCTGTTCGGCCGACCAGCCGCTATGCCGGCTGAACCAGCGGTTGGCGTGGAGGATGCAGGCATTGCTGTCGAGTACGACAATGCCGACTTCCAGCGTGTCCATGATCATCGCGTCAAGGCTGTCGGGCATCATGCCAGGCCTTGCTCGTGGAGATAGCGGTTCAGGCAGTCGAGCAGGCTGTGCATCGAGCTGACGCTGAGCAGGAACAGGATGTGGCCCTGGATGCATTGCTGACTGATGATCATGTCGACCTGCAGGATCAGCACCATCTGTTCTTCGTCACCTTCGATCAACGGCAGGTTGTCCGAGTCGCCGAAGCGGTGCAACGGCAGCGTGCTCTCGAAACTGACGCGAAAGAGATCGGCCAGCGAACTCATGCAGGCGTTGAGAATGATGTTGCCGACTTCGCACATGGCTTCCTGCTCGAATTCGGCAAGCTCTTCGATGCTCATGTGCGGACCGACCATCAGGCGAACAATTTCCAGGGCGTTCGACTCGGGGAAAACGAGCAGCGCCTGGGCGTCGAAGGGGCCGCTGAAGTTCTGGCTGATCATGCTGAACTGGCTGAGTTCGGCATTGACCAGCATCTCGGCTGCCTGTTCGCGCTTGACTACGCTGACTTCCGGGGCGGTCAGCAAGACTTCGTCGTTGACGATCAGGCTGAGGCTGGAAGCGGCCCGACCGACACCGATATTGAATATTTCGCCAAGCGCATCATGCTGCAATTCCGTCAATTGCAGCATGATCAGCCTTCAAAGAACGAGATCGCGTCGGCGACCGAATGGGCGGTGATCGGTTTGGCAACGAAATGCACGCCGGCCCGCGACGCGGCATCGCGCGTGCTTTCCTGGATGTTGGCGGTGCACAGGGCGATGCGCACCTCCGGGTGACGGAGGCGAATCCGTCCGGCGGCTTCGAGACCGCTGATGCCGGGCATATTGACATCCATGCTGACGAAGTCGGGAACCTCGGTTTCGATCATGCGCAATGCATCGTCGCCGCTGGCGGCCTCGGCGATCCGCCAGTCCGGACGGCAGTCGGCCACCATGGCACGTAGCAACATGCGCGACATCCGGCTGTCGTCAACAATGAGCAGAAGTGGGAATTGCGGTTTGTCCATCCTGCGATTATGACCAAGACAGCGCGAAATGGGCGTCGGAACAGTCAAAAATTTTCATTTTCTTTGCAAAATGCGCGTTTTCGTCATCCTGCCCGGGTTTGCGCTCGATAAACATTAAATATCGTTGCCCGCGCATCGCCTCATCTTGCGCTTCCGCCCAGCATCAGGCTGTGCTGCTTCGATGGCTTCGAGAACATCTGGCTCTCAGCGGGGTCCAATTAGCAAATGCACCCAGCGCTCGAATTTAACCGCCGAATACCCGATCCGCTCGAAAAAGCGACGGCCGAGCACATTCTCGATATCCGCCAATGGACTGAGAAACTTTTCTCCGTACGGGTGTCGCGTTCGCCCGCCTTTCGCTTCACGCCGGGGCAGTGGGTGCGTCTCGGCATCGCCAGTGGTAGCGGCCTGCCGGGGGGCGTCATCTGGCGCCCCTACTCGATGGTCAGTGCCGATTACGACGACTATCTGGAATTTTTCTCGATCCTGGTGCCGGGGGGCGCCTTCAGTAGCAGGCTGGCAGCGAGCAAGATCGGAGACACGCTATTTGTCGAGAAGCAGCCCTATGGCTATTTGACGGCGGCCCGCTTCAGCGGTGGCCGTCACCTCTGGTTGCTGGCCAGTGGAACGGGCGTCGCCCCCTATCTTTCCATCCTGCGCGACCCGGATGTCTGGGCGCGCTACGAGGAGCGCGTACTGGTCTATAGCGTCAGTCATGCCCGAGAAATTGCCTACCGCGACGCTTTGGCCGCACTCGCCGGAGACGAACTGCTCGGCGCTTTTCGTCCGCCGCTGCGTTTCGTGCCAATCGTGACGCGTGAATTGGTGCCGGGAGCTTTGCATGCCCGCCTGCCGGCGTTGATCTCCGACGGAACGCTTGAGCGTGAAGCCGGCCTCGCGCTCTCCCCGGAAGACAGCCGTATCCTCATCTGCGGCAACCCGAAGATGCTGGACGATGTCCGCGATGCGCTGGTCGCTCGAGGGCTATGCTCAGACCGAAGCTCGATGCCAGGGCATTTCGCAACCGAAAACTACTGGTGACCGAGGCTCTGTGCGACCATTGATAGCGGGTACAGGCAGCGTCGTTGCCCCCATGCCTGAGCGGCCCAATTCCTCTCGCCGAATATATTTGGACAGCAATGCGCCTCTTCGTTTTGTTCGTGACCCTCGCCTTGGGCTTCGTTGCCAGTGCATCGGCGTGCAAATGCGCCAGCCAAGATTTCGAGGCGCCTTATGTCGATGCGGTGTCTCAAGTTTTCGTTGGCCGGGTGGTGTCCGGCCGTGTTCTTGACGGCAACGACAAGGGTGACGAAGCCGAAATTTCCGTTTCGGAAGTCATAAAAGGCCGGACGGGAGCTGTGGTCACTTTATGGTCCGGGCCAACCAAGAATTCTTGCAGTACGCGCTTCACGATTGGGGCTGAGTACATCTTCTTTATCCAAGACGATGGCGTCGTTTGGCGTTGCTCAGGCACCCGGCGATACAACCGTTTCCTCGACCAGCGGGTCCTTGAGCGAATAAAGTCACATGTTCGGTAGTTCCCATCGGTGCGGGGCGGTTCTCATCAGGCGGCAGTGAACTTGGTCGCATGACCCGCACTGAGGGTCGGCGACAGGGAGAAGTTGCAAGCTGTTTTCGCCCTGACCTCATTCACCGAGACACCAGGGTGCAGTTCGCTCAAGCTCAGGCCGCCGCCTGCATCGACGGTGAATACGCACAGGTCGGTGATGATCATGTCCACCACACCCTTGCCGGTCAGCGGCAGGCTGCAATTCGGCAGAATCTTCGGTGTTCCGTCCTTTGCCGTGTGCTCCATCAGGACGATCACCCGGCCGACGCCCGATACCAGGTCCATCGCTCCGCCCGGGCCCTTGACCATCTTGCCGGGCACCATCCAGTTGGCGAGATCGCCGTTTTCGGAGACTTCAAGCCCGCCAAGGATGGAAAGGTCGACGTGGCCGCCGCGAATCATCGCGAAGGAGTCGGCACTGGAGAAGAAACTGCTGCCCGGCAGGCTGGTGATGGTCTGCTTGCCGGCATTGATCAGGTCGGCGTCGACCTGTTCGCTGGGTGGAAATGGGCCGATGCCGAGCAAGCCGTTCTCCGACTGCAGCGTGACGTGCATGCCCGCGGGGATGAAATTGGCGACCAGGGTCGGGATGCCGATGCCGAGATTGACGTAATAGCCGTTGCGCAACTCCTGCGCCGCCCGTTGCGCCATGCGCTCGCGCACCGGGTCGTGCGTGCCGGATGTCGCAGCCTCGGCCGTGGTGCGGAACTCGATGCGTTTCTGGTAGCCGGTGCCCTGGATGATGCGGTCCACGTAAATACCCGGCGTGTGGATCTGGTCGGGATCGAGTTCGCCCGGCTCGACCAGCTCTTCGACTTCGGCGACGGTGACCCGACCGCAGGTGGCGATCATCGGGTTGAAATTGCGCGCCGTCTTGCGAAAGACCAGGTTGCCACTGCGATCGCCCTTCCACGCCTTGACGATGGCGACGTCGGCGCGGATGGCCGGCTCCAGCACATAGTCCTCGCCGTCGAAGCAACGGGTTTCCTTGCCTTCGGCCAGTCGCGTGCCGAACGCGGTGCGCGTGTAGAAGCCGGGGATGCCAGCCCCGCCGGCGCGCAGGCGTTCGGCCAGCGTACCCTGCGGCACCAGTTCGAGCTCCAGTTCGCCGGCCAGCACCTGGCGCTCGAACTCCTTGTTTTCGCCGACATAGGAGGCGACCACCTTTTTCACCTGCCGCGTCTTCAGCAGCGGCCCCATGCCGAAATCGTCGACGCCGGCATTGTTGCCGACGATGGTCAGGTCGCTGGTACCGGCCTGCAGCAAGCCGGCGATCAGGTTTTCCGGAATGCCGCACAGGCCGAAACCGCCGGCGGCGACGGTCATGCCGTCGAAGAGCAGGCCGTCCAATGCGGCCTGGCTTGTTGCATATACCTTGTTCATGTTGTGCTGTTCCCTCATGGTTTCTCTGGTTTGCAGGCGGGGAGCGGCATGGCGATCCCCGCCTGGTTCAGGGTTTAATCAACCCGTTCCGGCACCGGCAGATGCACCCATTCCTTGTAGAAGGCCTCGATGTCCGGCTCGAAGTCGTGGATCACCGGGTACCACGGGGTCGGCGCTTCGACGTCGTGCAGCGTGCCGCAGGTCGGGCAGTAGTACTCGCGATAGACCTGCCACTGGGTATCCGGCGCCATCAGCTTGGGGTACACCTCGGTCATCGCCTCTTCGGTGTCGCGCACGTAGATCGAGGCATGCAGCTTCCAGTTCTCCTTGTAATCGCAGAACTCGTGGCCGCAGTCGCACTTGATCAGCCACTGCTTGGTCTTGGCCGACTGCACGATGTACATGTGCGGCGCCAGCGGCAGCACGATGCGATCCTTGAAGCTGACCTTGGCCTGCAGCGCCGCCAGGTACTGCTCGAAGCGGCTGTTGTCCTTGGGCATCGACAGCATGCGGAAGGTGGTTTCCCAGTCCAGCGAGCCTTCGACCAGATGTGAAACCTGTTCATTGGTATATGACATTTTTGTCTCCTTGATTCAGATAGTGGCTTGCGCGGCTTACTCTTCGACCTGGACGACGGTCGTCACATCGGGCATCAGCGAGAGGTCCATGCGGTGTTTGGAACCGTAGGTCGGTACGCCCAGTTCGTCTTCGAGCAGTTGCCAGTCGGCCGGCAGGTTCCAGAACTCCTTGAACTCCTGGGTGAATTTCTCCGACAACCCGAAGCTGGTGGCGAACATGTGCTGGACCTGCACCGCGGCATGCTTGTTGATGATCCGCTCGCGCTCTTCCTTCATCCACTCGCGGGTCGGCAGGGCGCGGGCGAGACGCTCCTTGCGGATTTCGCCGCGACGCGCCTCGGTCTTGGCGGCATCGATGTGGAACACGCCCTTGGCATCCAGGGTGAACACCGCGCCATAGACCTTCTGCGCGAATTCCGGCAGCAGGAACTTCTGGTTGAGGTCGTTCTCGATGGCCTTGACGTCACGATCGATCGGATCGCCGAAGCCCGGGCCGCCACGCAGGTAGTTCAGGTAGAGGTCGTGGTTTTCGTAGCAGTCCTCGGTGGTCATGCACTGCTTGTCGCGCTTGACCACGGCGGTCGCATCGAGGTGGCGCTCATAGTCGGGCTTGCTCGGGTCGAGGTCGCCACCCAGCGGCAGCGAGTCGCCGATGGCAATGCGCTCTTTGAGGCCGGTCTGGTGCGCTTCGAAGCGATAGCCGGTGGCCGACGGGTAGCCGCCCATCATGCCCCAGTCGCTGTTCATGTAGCCGTTGCCCATGAAGAACATCGTCCAGTCCTGGGCGTTCCAGACCATGCGCAGGGTTTCGAAACCGCAGCCGCCACGATACTTGCCGTAGCCGCCGGAGTTGGATTTGACGTTGCGGCCCAGATAGAGCAGCGGCTCGGCCATTTCCCAGATTTCGATGTCGCCCATGTCGCCTTCCGGATTCCAGATGGCGGCGGCGTGGTTCAGGCCGTCCTTGACGGCACAGGCACCGGTGCCGCAGGACGAGGCTTCGAAACTATTCACCGCGTGGATCTCGCCGTCCTGGTTGATGCCGCCGCCCTGCAGCCAGTTGGAGGTATTGGCGTTGCCGGCATTGACCTCTTCCAGATAGCCGCGGCTGAAGTAGGACTGGCTGAGGCCGCGCCACAGCGCCGCCCAGCCGGAGACCAGGAAGTGCCAGGCATAGGCGTGACCGGTGCGGCGGTCGTCCGGGTTGCACCAGGTCCCCTTGGGCAGGTGAAACTCGGTGGCGAAATAGGCCCCGTCGTTGATCCGCTGGGTCGGCACCAGCGTTTGCGACATCATCACCCAGATGCCGGAGGTGAAGGCCACCTGGTGGGCATTGAAGGTATGCCAGCCCCAACGGCTGGCGCCTTCGAAGTCGAGACGCCACTTGCCGTCGGGCTTGATGGTCATTTCGACCGGCGAGTGCATGATCGAGTCGAGCTTGGCGAAGGCGTTGGACACCTGGATGTCCTCGTGCCTGTACGGCACATCGACGAAGGAGACCTTGCGGTACTTGCCGGGCAGGGTCATCGCCTTGATCCGGCTCATCAGGCCGCGGCGGCCTTCCTCGATGACTTCGCCCGAGAATTTCTCGTAGGCTTCCAGGCCGTCGGCCCGGATCACTTCCTCGACCAGTTCGCGGATCATGTGGCAGCCGGCAATCCGCGTCTTTTCATCGAGAATCCAGTATTTCGGCGTGCGTACCGAACGCTGCGACTCATGCAGCCAGTCGCGCAGCGGCTCGTCGTTCACCCCGGTCTTGCGGCAGGTGATCATGTAGCCGTCGCCGAAACGCTGGGTCTGGCCGGTAGACATCGAACCGGGCGTCACGGCGCCGGTGTCGATGACGTGGGTGACGCCGCCGACCCAGCCGATCAACTTGCCATCCCAGAAAATCGGCACGATGGTGGCGATGTCGCAGGGATGCACGTTGCCGATGGCGCAGTCATTGGTCGTGAACATGTCGCCGGGATTGATCGTCGGATTGGCTTCCCAGTTGTTCTCGATCATGTACTTGATCGCCGCGCCCATGGTGCCGACGTGGATGATGATCCCGGTCGACGTCAGGATGCAGTCGCCGGCGGCGTTGTAGAGCGTGAAGCAGAGCTCGCCCTCCTGCTCGACGATGGGGCTGGCGGCGATCTTCTTGGCCGTTTCCCGGGCATGGACCAGGCCGCCGCGCAGCTTGGAGAACAACTTCTCGTAGCCGATCGGGTCGGAATCACGGAATTCGAGTTTCTCCAGGCCGTTGTAGTAGCCGGTCGACTGGGTGCGTTCGAGGATGGCGTCGCGGTGCTGCTTCAGCGTCATGCCGCTGGCCAGCAGGTTGCCGATGCCGATTTCTTTGGTGCTCATCATATTCATGGTGGGTCTCCTCACTTGATTTCTTTGAGATGGAACAGGCGATGCTTGTCGATCGTGGTTTCGAAGCCGTCGGGCACGACGAAGGTTGTCGCGTCGGATTCGATGATGGCCGGGCCGAGGATGTGGTTGCCGGCCTTCAGCGACTCCATCTTCCACAGCGCCGCTTCGACCCACTTCTTGTGGCGGTAGAACGGCCGGGTGCCGAGATAGGCTTCCTTGGGCGGCGTCGGTCCGGCATCGGCGTCTTCCGGCAGTACCGGCTTTTGCGTCACGACCATGCCGCGCAGGATGGCGCCGGTGACCGAGAAGCCGAGTTCCGGCGAGCGCGCCGAATTGGCGTAAACGCGGCCATAGGTGTTCTCGAAGGACTCGATGATCTGCTGCCAGTCGGCAGCCGTGGCGGCGCTGCTTACCGGCGAAACGATTTCGAGGTCGTTGAGTTGGCCCATGTACTGCATCTTGTAGCCGGGGATCAGCAGCACGTCTTCCGGCTTGTAGCCATTGATCACGAACTCGTCGATGACCTTGACCGCCAGTTCGCCCCAGGCTTCCTGCAGCGTGGCGCAGGCGGCGGCTTTCTGCTCGTCGCTGGCGAATTGGGCGACGCCGAGATCGACCGACTTGTCGTAGCGGTATTCGAAGTCGGCACAGGCGCAGCCGAAGGCCGAGAAGCCTGCCGCCCAGGCCGGCACCACGACATCCTTGAAGCCGACGCCTTCGGTGTAGCCATAGGTATGCACCGGGCCGGCGCCGCCGTAGGAGAAGCAGGTGAATTCGGCCGGGTTGTAACCCTTGGCACTGATGTTGGCACGCAGGTATTCGGAGAGCGTCAGGTCGAGCAGTTCGATCACGCCGGCCGCCGCATCTTCGACCGACAGGCCGAGCGGATCGGCGATCTGCGCCTTGATGTGGTCGCGGGCACGCTGCACGTCGAGCTTGATGGCGCCGCCGAGGAAGTTCTGCGGATTGAGGTAACCGAGCACGACGTGGCAGTCGGAGACGGAGACCGTATCCAGCCCGCTTTCCGGCCAGCAGGTGCCGACGCGGTAACCGGCGCTGTCCGGGCCGAGCTTGATCGACTTGCTGTACGGGTCGAGGCGAACGAAGCTGCCGGCGCCGGCGCCGACCGAATCCATCGCCACCAGCGGCAGCGACAGCACCAGACGCGCCATGTCGGGGTCAGACTTGATGGCGAAGTTGCCCTTGGTGATCAGCGCCACGTCGAAGCTGGTGCCGCCGATGTCGGAGCAGGCGATGTTTTCGTCGCCCAGGTATTCGCCGAGCAGCTTGGAGCCGATGACGCCGCCGATCGGGCCGGAAACGATGGTGCGAGCCAGTTCCTTGGCCTTCCAGCTGATCGTACCGCCGTGCGTCGCCATGACGCGCAGGTCGAACTTGGCGCCATGCTTCTTGAAGCGGTCGCTGACCTTCTTCAGCGTCTGGCGCGAGGGTTCGGCGCCATAGGCTTCGAGGATGGTCGTATTCATCCGGTGGCTTTCCTTGCGCGACGGGTAGTAATCCACCGAGGCGAAGACCGGGATGTCCGACTTCAGCTTCTTCAGTTCATCGCGCACCAGATCGCGCGCCCGTTGCTCGCTGGCTTCGTTCTTGTGCGATTGCAGCAGGCAGATGACGATGGCCTGGGAGCCGGCCTCGACCAGTTCGCGGGTGGCCTGGCGTACTTCGTCATCGCGCAGCGGAATGACGATCTTGCCCTGCACGTCAGTCCGTTCGGTGACGCCGCGGGTGCGGGAGACTGGCACCAGCGGCTCGTCGTAACGGTGGGTGTTGAGGTGGATGCGGTCTTCCAGCGCGTAGCCCAGGTAGCTCTGCAGGGCGCGGCCCATCGAGTGGATCTGCTCGAAGCCCTTGTTGCAGATCAGGCCCACATCGAGGCCCTTGCGCATCAGGATGCGGTTGAGCATGGCCGTGCCGGAATAGACGCAGGTCGCCAGTTCCGGATAGACGTCGTCGACCTTGCGCCCCCAGTGTTCGAGCGCATCGACCGACGAGTTGTAGATGGCGAGCGATTCGTCGCCGGGATTGCTTTGCGCCTTGCCGACGACGAAACGGCCGTCGGCCCGGACAAAGAAGGTATCGGTCATCGTGCCGCCGGCATCGATGCCCATCACCTGTACATTTGACTGCTGGATTTGCATTTTTGTCTCCTGTCATTGGTATTTGTGGTGAGTGATCCCACGCTGACTTAATGGCAAGGGCCGGGCCAGGCGCGGAGAGTTCTTCGGTGGCCTGGTTAAGTTCCGTTAAATCATTGGCTTATGGCTTTTGTGAAGAAATGGACAAGTGTCCGATGCAAGTTCGGAAAACGTCCTGAAAGACGACGCAAGTTTTTAACTGTCCGAAATCCGGACACTTCGCAGGCTTTTTGTTGCGCCGCACAACGTATTGATAAAAAAGACTTTATTGACTTTGTTTTGGTCAGTGGTTACGGTTACGATTAAGTTAATTGATTGTTTTATTGCCGTGATTCCGGAGCCCGAGACGAACCCAAGGTGAGCCCCAACAGCAAGCTTCTAATTCCGCGTATCGGCGACGAGTCGGTCGTCGCCAACTCCTGGGAAAGCTTCCTGCAGGACCGGCCGTTGGTCGCCCCTGGCGTGCGAAATGTCGTGCTCGATTCGTGGCGACGCAGCCGTTCGGAAGCGGTCGATCCGGCCAGCAGTAGCGCGCCGACGGCGGATGTGGAAAAAATCCGCCAGTTGCGGGAGCGTTCGCGCGACCTGTACGAGGCGGCCAAGCCGGTCCTCGAAACCCTGCGCGAAATCCTGCGCGAGTCGGGCACCTTGATCATGCTCAGCGACCCGAGCGGCACCATTCTCGATCTCAATGGCGAATCCCGCGCCCGCGACGCCGGCGAGCAGATCAACCTGGCTCCCGGCGGCTGTTGGGGCGAGCAACTGATCGGCACCAACGCTATCGGTACCGCCATCGCCACCCATGAGCCGGTACAGATCTACGCCAGCGAGCATTACTGCATTGACGTCAAGCACTGGACCTGCGCCGCCGCCCCGATTCTCGATCCGCTCGGCAAGAACCTGCTCGGCGTGGTCGATGTCTCAGGCGTCAAGGAAACCTTCCACGGGCATACGCTGGGCCTGGTCATCTCGGCCGCCAAACAGATCGAAGGCGTCCTGGCCCGGCGCGATGCCGAATTGCACGGCCGCCTGCTGGCCCAGGCGATGGACGGCTTCAGCCGCTATGGCAGCGATTGCGTCGTGCTCTTCGACCAGCGCGGCCGCATCGTCAAGACAAGTGGCAGCATGCAGCAAGCGCGCGAGATGTATGGCGTCCGCCTTCCCTTCGAGATCGGTGGCCAGGTGCCGGCTCTCGATTTTGCCGTCCATCCGACCGAGCGCCTGCGCCTGACACCGCCCTGGCTGCGTCCGGAATGGTTGCAGCCGGTCCGTTCCCGCGATGGCGAACTGGGCACCCTGCTGGTCATCCCGATTGGCGCGCCGGCGCGGCAGGCGGCGAGCCCCCCAAGCCAGCCGGTCCAGGCGACAGACGATGTCTTCGCCGAAATCATCGGCACTAGCCAGGCGATTACGACCGCCAAGCTGCGTGCCCGACGCATCGCACCACTCGACTTGCCGGTGCTGTTACTCGGCGAAACCGGGGCGGGCAAGGAGGTTTTTGCGCGCGCCATCCACAAGGCCAGTGCCAAACCGGAAGGACCGTTCATCGCAGTCAATTGCGGCGCACTGACCCGCGAACTCCTGGCCAGCGAGCTCTTCGGCTACAGCGAAGGGGCTTTTACCGGTGCCCGGCGTGGCGGCTTGCCCGGCAAGTTCGAGCAGGCCGATAGCGGCACTTTGTTCCTCGACGAAATCGGCGAAATGCCCCTCGATATGCAGCCGCATTTATTGCGCGTTCTGCAGGATGGGGTCGTCGTCAGACTCGGCGATACCAAGGAACGGAAAGTCGCCGTCCGCATTATCGCGGCCACCAATCGCGATCTGCAGGCGGATGCTGGTGCCGGTCGTTTCCGCGAAGATCTATTCCACCGGCTCTGCGTCGTCAGCCTGCATCTGCCGCCTTTGCGCGAGCGCCCCGAAGACACCGAGGCGATCATCGCTTATCTCAACCAGCGCCTGGCCGGCAAATATGGTTGCCCACCGAAAAGCATGGCCCCCGAAGTCTTGGATCATCTCCTGCGCTATCGCTGGCCGGGAAATACTCGCGAATTGCAGAACGTTTTCGAAGCCATGTTTGCGCTAAGCGATGGAAATTGCATCGACAGCACCCTGCTCCCGCCCCACATCGCTGGTGCTGCAGTTGACGCGGTGCTTGCGCGCGGTGAAGTAACGCCGGCCGTGGCTGCCGGACGTCTGGCGGAAATGGAGCGGGCGGCGATCAACGCCGCGGTCGCCAACAGCCATGGCAACCTGTCGATGGCTGCACGAACCCTGGGGATTTCACGCAGCACGCTCTACGTCAAGCTGGCAGCCATGCGTAAAGTGCCGGCAGCAGAGGCGCTCACTTTGTCGTAGTGCCGCATAAAGCGATCAGCGTCTCATCATTCGAGCGCTTAGCTATCGTCGTAGGCTCTCAAACTTAGTGATCAACGACAATTATGTCGTTGATCACTCACTGTGAGATTCGGCTCCATTGTGCTGTAAGGCATTCCAAGGCTCTCAATTTGAAGCATTCAGCTGATTTTCCCACTGAACTTGAGATTTTTGGGGATGCTATCCACGCAAGGTGAGAGTTTGCGAGCAATGTTCCCTTATCGTTAACTCAGAGAGCGTTGTCGCCGGAGTTGCGGTTTGGTTGGCTTTTTCTTACGCTTATCCCGAGGTGAGCTATTTCCGCATCTCGACCTAAGCGGTCGGTGGCCAGTTCAATGGAAAATGGCTGCTTCTGAAAACTAAGCAGCCATTCGTATCTGGATGAACGGACCGAACACGCTTCGGTCTCTACAACTTCCGCTCCGTGCCCTTTGCTGCCGGTCGGGTCTTGAAAACCCGCCGCTCAGGAACGTTCAAAATAAATGGGGCACCGCTTGTGGCACGCCCAAGCGCCTGCAAGACGCGGTCTGCTTGAGATGTTAGGCCGTGGAATTAGTGACATGGCGATTTTTCTTTCGTGTCAGCCAACCGTATGCATATGCGACCAACAATGAGAGGAATACCCCATTTGCTACGTACATAGGAAGTAGCGAGAGCGGCGACAGGCGTATTGACAGGTAATTTGCCAGGATTTCTGCGAGCGATGGAATGGGGGTGCCCATGGCGGACAACATTCGATCTACAGCAACTAACGATGGATCGAATGAAACTGAGCGCGCGCCATGCAAATCAGCGTGTGCCATGTGGCCGCCGATAGATTGAACCCCTAACCCAATGAACAATAGAATGTATATAAGAAAGCAAATCAGCCCCACTCTCCAAGGTGTGACCCGTCCAGGTTGAGGGCTGCCGCCGTTGAACTGCTCTCGCTTGGTAAGTTTGATCACTGACCAAACAAGGAGTAGCGGCATTGCCGCAACCAAGCCAAAAGTTGCAAGGAAGGTCAATAGCGGCGCCATATAAATGAGGCCTAACAGTTATTCAGGCGCAGAAATGTTAGCGTTATTGCTAAAAATACGGACACGGTTAAATCGCACGTACGTTTCTAATGACATGGAGATTATCCGATGCCGGTCTCCTTATCAATTTGCAATCATTCGGACAGAGCCAACGTCCGCTATGCGGAGCGTTCTTGATGGACCGCTCCTGGCCGACAGCACGTATTCCGACCCAGTGCCCGGTAGTCGCCGTTAGCATTCCTGAATGACCGCTTTGGGATCAGTAACCCATCAGGCTCATTCCGGCCAGGAGCAGTCCTTCAAGAAACTGCTCCATAGCAGCCATTCGCCAGAATCTTAAAGCTCTGGGCATAGCGACTTTTCGCCGGCCCGTACTATCATTGCATATGCTGAAAGTCTGCAGGACTCGCCCCTAAATGAATTAATCAGTTACCTTGAATTGCCATGTTTTACGATTAGCAATATGCGGACCGGTGGGTCCGTTGAATAACTGTTGGGCGCAACAAACTAGTAATGCCCTTTATCTCGCCGTATTGACTCCCATTGCTGATGATTACCCCATATAAAGAGAACGCCGAAACGGTCTGGATTCCTGTTGCAAAGGGAAAGAGTGGAGGGCCGGCGCGAGCTTTCCTTCCTTTCAACGGCCTGAGCGGAAGCTACGCATTTGGATTCAAAGCAGAACCAACCCGCGAAAAGTACTTTGAGGCATTGCGGGTGATACAGCTGGCCTATATTGCCGATGAGAGCAAAGTATTCCAGGTAAATAACGGGACAAGGGAAGAACTGCAGCGGAAAGCTCGATGGCGCCATGGGAACAAGGAAGGCTCGCCCCTACTAGGCCCTACTCTCGGTTGGGTCCAAGTTCCGGTCGCTGATCTTGAGAAAGCAACTGACGCTCTTCTTGAGGAGGCGCTAATTGAATCTGGCGCTGACCGCGCAATACTTGTGCCTAGAACTGTTCCGCCGGTTTTGTGTGAGAGTCACGAGGAACTTGAGCGTGAAAGCGCACGTCTCTTTCGCGAATTTTCAGGCGAAATGCCGGCAGGACAGGCTGCCCCTAAGAAAATCCGTGGCTCTGTCGACCAATTCGTGCGTGATGCGGCGGTCGTTGCCTATGTGCTGCACGTCGCTGATGGGCAATGCGAATGCTGCATGAATCCAGCTCCATTCGCGAAGCGAAATGGTTTGCCATATCTTGAGGCTCACCATGTTATGCCTTTGGCATCAGGAGGCTCGGACAGAGCTTCAAATGCCATTGCGGCCTGTCCAAACTGCCATCGAGAATTGCATCATGGAACAAAGGCTGCAGATATCGTAGAACGTTTGTACTCGCGCATTGAGCGGTTGGTACGAGAGCATGTGGGTGCCCAACAGGGCGCTCAACCGGATTCGCTACCGCTCGCCGGTTAGCTTTACGTTATGCGTCTCTTTGATCTTGCCCATGCGGCCGAATGCAGTCTAGAACCCGTAAGGCGTGTCGGGTTCTTGCTGGAAGTTGCCGAATTAGTGTCGTCTGCGTTGCGAAACATTCCTGCCACCTTACAGGTTGCGAAAGAGTCAATTTCGTACGCTCGTCAATGGAAACCGTTCGGGAAAATTGGCGCCAACGACCTATATTTCTCCGCCAACAAGCCCAACCAAACCGGCTTGGCTTTTGAGGAGAGTAATGCATCCACACCATCAGAAGTCTCGGCCATAATTTCAATTACCATGGCTTACTACTACGTAGTCTGGTGTGCCTTTGTTAGCGAGGGTGCAACCGACATCCCCCAGGATGTCGAGGCGGTTCCCGATGAGGCATTTCTCGGCATCCTCAGATATGCAATCGATAGCGGTGTCGTGCAAGAAAAGTGCCTTTTCGAGGTGTTACAAAAATACTATGCCCCAGGTCACGCATAACATGGCGCTCAACCTCGCTCCCTCCGGTCGCTGGATGCTGCGCGATAAACCGCCGCGCAGCGCCCTTTACCTACAACGCTAGCACTCATCAGGAGACTTCTTTGAGCATTCGTAAGTTTGCAAGCAGCTTGCTGGCCGCCACGCTCTCGCTGGCAGGCGCAACCGCCAACGGCGAACCAGACTCTGCCGAAAAGCAATGGCAGGCCAACTACGATGCGCGTCAAAAGTATTTCGAGAAGACTATAGGCCCGCTTCCTTCCGACATATTGAAGATGCTCAACATGACCGGGGTATGGCCTGGAGGCGGGTTGTATGTCATCCCGGCTCCCGGCATAGGAAAGAACCTGTCGGTTTACACAACCTTTGGCTTCACGAACTCGGATATGCCGACGACCGTGCAATTGTCCAACTTCGATTTGCAGTCCGATGGAAAGCGAGCGACACAAGCTGGTGGCACACTTTCCAAGAAACAGCCGGTATCGAAGCGCGCCGGATTTGCCGGATATGGCTACGAAATACTGATGGTTGCCCAATCCAATCAGCAGTGGCCGCTGAATTTTCTTCAATGGGCCGTAAACGCGGAGATAGCACACGACGCTGGCCTACTGAATCGCGTTGAACAGTACGATGGTTTGACCGTTGAGCAAATTCAGGTGGGGCCTGGGCAAATGGTTAACGTCCTTATTGCGAAGACCCACGCTCCACTGCCCACGGGAACCTCTCTTCCTGCGGGGAAGATGGAAATCTTGGTTGCCACAACAATCACTGCTCAAGAGATGATGTGGTCGCAAGCCAATGGCAGAGGCGCACTACTTACGAAGTTGCGAGAGGCCGGGGTCGGGCAAATCAGTATTCCGGACCGCAAGAGCGTTGTGCAATGAGTGCTAACCCAGTAATCAGCTGAGCCGGCCTGACGGCCGTCGAGTTATTTTCACGTTCCTGAACAACCGCTTTCCTAATCTTGCAACGTCCGCAATGGGCACGAAGCCGACGTGACCAAGATACAGGGGTAGTCATTCGCTGCCTCAAATCGCCAATGGCCGGTCTCTACTCAGAACCGGCCATTTTCATTCAGGACGCCACCGACCGCTTAGGCCGAATAGCAGGAATAGGTGGGAGTGAAGTCTATCGCTGTCGCGAGTCAAACGGGCTGATAGGCTGATGGACTCTCAAGTTGAGTGATCAACGACAAAATTTACCGGGCAGCCCTTGAAATACCGCTGGGGCGACCTTATTATTTAGCACTCACCGGAGACGAGTGCTAACAATCGCTCTCTCCGTTCCCGGGGGCCCTTTGGGTGTGCCGGCCAATTTCATCTCTGTGAACCACGAGGAGTTAGATCTATGAATATCCGTCCTTTGCACGACCGTGTGATCGTCAAGCGCGTTGAAGCCGAACGCACCACTGCCTCCGGCATCGTCATTCCTGATTCCGCTGGCGAAAAGCCGGATCAGGGCGAAGTTCTGGCCGTCGGCCCGGGCAAGCGTGACGACAGCGGCAAGCTGAACGCTCCGGACGTCAAGGTTGGCGATCGTGTCCTGTTCGGCAAGTACGCCGGCCAGGCTGTCAAGGTCGATGGCCAGGAAGTTCTGGTCATGCGTGAAGAAGACATCATGGGCGTTCTGGTCGCTTAAGCGCCGGGCTCATTCTTTAAAGAATTCAGGAGAATCTAAATGGCAGCTAAAGAAGTCAAATTCGGCGATTCCGCCCGTGCTCGCATGGTCGAAGGCATCAACGTCCTCGCTGATGCAGTGAAGGTTACCCTCGGTCCGAAGGGTCGCAATGTCGTGCTCGAGCGCTCCTTCGGCGGCCCGACCGTCACCAAGGACGGCGTTTCCGTTGCCAAGGAAATCGAACTCAAGGACAAGTTCGCCAACATGGGCGCCCAGATGGTCAAGGAAGTTGCTTCCAAGACCTCCGACATCGCCGGTGACGGTACTACCACCGCCACGGTGCTGGCCCAGTCGATCGTCCGCGAAGGCATGAAGTTCGTTGCCGCCGGTATGAACCCGATGGATCTGAAGCGCGGGATCGACAAGGCTGTTGCCGCCACCATCACCGAACTGCAGGCTTTCTCGAAGCCCTGTACGACCACCAAGGAAATCGCCCAGGTTGGTTCGATTTCCGCCAATTCCGATTCCGACATCGGCGAAATCATCGCCAATGCCATGGAAAAGGTCGGCAAGGAAGGCGTCATCACCGTTGAAGACGGCAAGTCCCTGGCTAACGAACTCGACGTCGTCGAAGGTATGCAGTTCGACCGCGGTTACCTGTCGCCGTACTTCATCAACAACGCCGACAAGCAGCAAGCCCTGCTCGAAAACCCGTTCGTCCTGCTCTTCGACAAGAAGATCTCGAACATCCGCGACCTGCTGCCGATCCTGGAGCAAGTTGCCAAGGCCGGCCGTCCGCTGCTGATCATCGCTGAAGATGTCGATGGCGAAGCCCTGGCTACCCTGGTCGTCAACAACATCCGCGGCATCCTGAAGACCGTTGCCGTCAAGGCCCCGGGCTTTGGCGATCGTCGCAAGGCCATGCTGGAAGATATCGCCATCCTGACCGGCGGTACCGTGATTGCCGAAGAAACCGGCCTGACCCTGGAAAAGGCTGTCCTGAAGGATCTGGGCCAAGCCAAGCGCATCGAAGTCGCCAAGGAAAACACCACCATCATCGACGGCGCCGGCGAAGCTGCTGCCATCGAAGCGCGCGTCAAGCAGATCCGCATCCAGATCGACGAAGCCACTTCCGATTACGACAAGGAAAAGCTGCAGGAACGTGTTGCCAAGCTGGCTGGCGGCGTTGCCGTCATCAAGGTTGGTGCAGCCACCGAAGTCGAAATGAAGGAAAAGAAGGCCCGCGTTGAAGATGCCATGCACGCTACCCGTGCTGCGGT
>DAIMCQ010000022.1:23190-24422 GCA_036726285.1 Azonexus sp. | reverse complement strand
GGCAAAGCTCTCGCAGGTCTGGGTGTCGGTGGCGAACATGCGCTTGCCGACCTTGACGATGAAGGCGCCGGACGGCACCTGGTAAATCTCGACCTTGCTCCGCTCGGTCCCCGTCCCCAGGTTGTGGCGCCGCATGCAGGACGGCATGCGCGACACCACCAGGTAGAGATTGACCTTGCTGTCCCAAAACCACGGCTGCTCGCGGATCAGCGACAGCACATGCTCGCGGCTGTTGTCGATCTCGTAGGTCGCGCCATCGTTCACGCAAGCAGTGAGCAGCGGAGCAGCCAGCAGGCCAAGCAGGAGATGGCGCAAGCGCATGATGTTATTCCTTAGAGCATTTTCCAGGACAGCGTTTCACCGGCCCGCAGCGGCACGATGCTGTCGCTGCTGACATATGGGTACTCGGCCGGCACCGTCCAGCTTTCCTTGACCAGCGTCACCTGGCCGGCATTGCGCGGCAGGCCGTACCAGTCCGGGCCGTTGAAGCTGGCGAAAGCTTCCAGCTTGTCGAGCGCGCCGGCCTGCTCGAAAGCCTCGGCATACAGCTCAATGGCGGCGTAGGCGGTATAACAGCCGGCACAGCCGCAGGCCGCTTCCTTGGCGCCCTTGGCATGCGGTGCCGAATCGGTCCCCAGGAAGAAGCGGGTATTGCCCGATACCGCAGCCGCCAGCAGCGCCTCGCGATGGGTTTCGCGCTTGAGCACCGGCAGGCAGTACCAGTGCGGCCGCACGCCGCCCTGGAAAATGGCGTTGCGGTTATACAGCAGGTGGTGGGCGGTGATCGTCGCTGCGATGTTATCGGCGGCACCGGCCACGAACTCCGCCGCTTCGCGGGTAGTGATGTGCTCCATCACCACCTTGAGTTTCGGGAAACGCTGCGTCAGCGGCAGCAGCACGGTGTCGATGAAGACCTTCTCGCGGTCGAAGAGGTCGATCTTCGGATCGGTCACCTCGCCGTGCACCAGCAGCGGCAGGCCGACACGTTCCATTTCGGCCAGCGTGTCGTAGGCCTTGACGATGTCGGTCAGGCCGGCATCGGAATTGGTCGTCGCCCCGGCCGGGTAGAGCTTCACCGCCTTGACGAAGCCCGAGGCGGCGGCCTTGGCGATCTCGCTAGCCGGCGTGTTGTCGGTCAGGTACAGCGTCATCAGCGGCTCGAAGACGGCGCCGGCCGGCAGGGCAGCGAGAATGCGCTGGCGATAGGCGGCGGCGTGCTCGACGGTGGTCAC
>DAIMCQ010000022.1:0-23180 GCA_036726285.1 Azonexus sp. | reverse complement strand
GCTTCAGGTTGGGCATGACGATGGCGCGGCCAAACTGGGCGGCGGTATGGGCAAGAACGGAAGCCAGGGCTTCGCCGTCGCGCAGGTGGAGATGCCAGTCGTCGGGGCGGGTCAGGGTAATTTGCATGCTGTATTTCTCACGGGGATCTCCCGCGATTTTAACAGGCTGTCGCCCGCCCCGGCGGGATTAGCCGGCGGGTTCGGGCTTCAATGCACACGAAATCGACCGCTCAGCCGTCCTTGAGCGCCAGCGCCCGTTCATAGAGCGCATTCTTGGCGGCACCGGTAATGGCGGCGGCCAGCTTGGCCGCCTGCTTGACCGGCAGGCCGTCGGCGAGCAGCAATTTGAGGACGCGCTCGCCTTCGCCATCGTCGCCGCCGGCCGGCGCGCCGGACACCATCAGGACGAATTCGCCGCGCTGCCGGTTCGAATCGCCTTTCAGCCATTCCAGCGCTTCGCCGAGCGAACAGGAATGGATCGACTCGAACAGCTTGGTCAGTTCGCGACCGATGACCAGCGTGCGCTCGCCGAGCACGTTGGCGAGATCGGCGACGGTCTCCAGCACGCGGTGTGGCGCTTCGTAGAACACCAGCGCACAAGGGGTTTCGCGCAAGGCCTCGATCGCCTGTCGGCGCTGGCCACCCTTGCTGGGCAGGAAACCATAGAACAGGAAATGCTCGTCGAGCAGGCCGGAGGCGGACAGGGCCGTGGTCGCGGCACAGGGGCCGGGCAAGGGCACCACCTTGCAACCGGCGGCACGCACCGCGGCAACGACACGGGCGCCGGGGTCGGAAATGCCGGGGGTGCCGGCATCGGAAATCAGCGCTACCGCCTCGCCGGCCTGCAGGCGTTCGATGATGCGCACCGCGGCTTCGTGTTCGTTGTGCTGGTGCGCCGGCAGCGTCCGCGCCTGCGAGCCGAGCTGCTTGAGCAGCGGGCCGCTATGCCGGGTGTCCTCGGCGGCCACCCAGGGCACGCTGCGCAGGATTTCCTCGGCGCGCCGGGTCAGGTCGGCCATATTCCCGAGCGGCGTCGGGACAACATACAATGCAGCGGATTCTTCCGTCATATCCCAGGGCATGCAAGCAAAGACCAACGATACCACCACGACGCGCGGCCGCGAAGCCGAAGCGCTGGCGGCACGCATTCTGGAAAAGCGCGGCCTGCGCATCGTCGAGCGCAATTTCCGGGTACGCGGCGGCGAAATCGACCTGATCTGCCGCGACGGCAGAACGCTGGTCTTCGTCGAAGTACGCCTGCGCAGCCGGAGCGATTTCGGCGGCGCCGGGGCCAGCATCACCACCGACAAGCAACGCCGCATCATCCTCGCCGCCCAGCACTATTTGGCCGGCCGGCCCGATTGCGACTGCCGCTTCGATTGCATCCTGCTCGCCAGCCTCGATGAACGGCAGGCCCAATGGCTGAAAAATGCGTTTTCTGCTGACGCTTAGCCTGGCCCTCTGGCTGCATGCGGCACAAGCCGACAGCGTGCGCTTGCTGATACAAAGCTCGCCGCTGGCCGGCAGCCAGTACTACGCACTCGGCGCCTACTGGCTGGAACTAAAAGTCGGCGACCGCCTCGAACTGATCCGCGAACCGGAAAACCGCCACGACCCGCAGGCCATCCGCATCGAATGGCGCGGCCACAAGCTCGGTTATGTGCCGCGCGCCGAAAACCAGGCGATTGCCGCCGCACTCGACCGGGGCGACAAACTGGTCGCCAGCATTTCCCGCCTCACCGACCACCCGAATCCCTGGCGACGGGTCGAGTTCGAGGTCTTCATTGAGCTGTGATGTAGAATGGCTTGATTAATCGCCACAAATTGCCGAAAGAATATGGATCTGATTGCCCGCATCGCCAAGCATTTCGAAGACAGCGCCCAAACCAAACTCAATGCCGTCGAAATGATGGCCGCCCCGATTGCCGCTGCCGTCGAAACGATGTTCAACAGCCTGATCAACGGCGGCAAGATCCTCGCCTGCGGCAACGGCGGCTCGGCCGGCGACTCGCAGCACTTCGCCGCCGAACTGATCGGCCGCTTCGAAGCCGAGCGCCAGGAACTGGCCGCCATCGCCCTGACCACCGACAGCTCCATCCTGACCGCCGTCGGCAACGACTACTCCTTCAACCAGATTTTCTCCAAGCAGGTACGGGGTCTCGGCCATGCCGGCGACGTGCTGCTGGCGATCTCCACCTCCGGCAATTCCGCCAATGTCATCGAGGCCATCAAGGCCGCCCACGAAGCCGACATGCGCATCATTGCACTGACCGGTAAGGGCGGCGGCGAAATCGGCGAAATGCTGCTCGACGACGACATCCATCTTTGCGTGCCGGCCGACCGGACGGCGCGAATTCAAGAAACTCACCTGCTCGTCATCCATTGCCTGTGCGATGGCATCGACGCACTACTTCTGGGAGTCGAATGATGCAAAAAACCAAACTCAGCCTTGCCGCTGCCGCCTTCGTCCTCGCCCTGCCCATGTTGCAGGGCTGCGTCCCTGCCATCATCGTCGGCGGCGCCGCTGCTGGCGTCATGTCGGCCCACGACCGCCGCTCGACCGGCACCCAGGCCGACGACGAAACCACCGAATGGAAGGCTGCCGCCCACGTCCCCTCGCAATACAAGGACGGCTCGCATCTCAACTTCACCTCCTACAATCGCATCCTGCTGATCACCGGCGAAGCCTACAACGAAGAAGCGAAGCAGGCCATCGGCGAAGCCGCCAGCCGCATCGAAGGCGTCCGCCTGGTGCATAACGAAATCACCGTCGGCCCGATCTCCTCGCTCGGCTCGCGCAGCACCGACTCCTTCATCGACTCCAAGGTCAAGGCCCGCCTGGTCGACTCCAACCAGATCTCGGCCAACCACATCAAGGTCGTCACCGAAAAGGCCGTCACCCACCTGATGGGCATCG
Organism: Azonexus sp.; assembly: GCA_036726285.1. Classification (GTDB taxonomy): domain Bacteria; phylum Pseudomonadota; class Gammaproteobacteria; order Burkholderiales; family Rhodocyclaceae; genus Azonexus. The sequence goes on along the minus strand of DAIMCQ010000022.1, from coordinate 20,263 downwards.
TCACCGAACGCGAAGCCAAGGTCGCCGTCACCATCGCCCGCACCACCGACGGCGTCCGCAAGGTGGTCAACGTCATGGAAGTCCTGCCCGACACCGACGTCCGCCGCATCGACAACGCCGCCCTCGGCTCCCGCACCGCACCGCCGGCTGCGGCACCGGTGGAGAACCGGTAAGCGGTTAGTCATTTGGCCTGAAGACGGGCTGGAAATGGAAAGGGCTGATTCCTCACGGAATCAGCCCTTTTTGTTTCGATGCGGTTTGTTTTCTATTCGTTCTTGGCGCGCCCGAAACGATGAATCTGGGCAATGGTCAGAAACGGCGATGATTATCTAGCCAGAGCCTAAAGAGGTCGTTGCCCTATTTTGCCTATCCTGAGTTACCTGCCATTCGCGATAGCTCTCAATTTCACCTCCGCCAGCCACTTCATCAACCAAACCAAGTAGTTGAGCATCTGCAGGGGAGAGAATGTGTTCGCCTTCAAATAACTCTCTGCAAAGCGATACACAGAAAAGCCAAAATAATTGCGCATACGGCATTGCATCTGTTGCAAACCGTACGCGTTGTTCATCAGGGAGCTCTTTGACATGCTGACCAAAGAACACCAGTGGATGCCGAAGCATTAACCGCAAAGCCGAACTGCGATGCTTTTCATCGCTCATTGATTCGATTAACAAAAAATTTCGCGTCACTTCATCTAAATTTTTGCCAAAACGTCGATCAGTTCCATCCAATTCTGCGACTAACAAAGTCATGAACAGCTTTAAATCATCGATGGAGTCATCAAGGGATTCAGATTTATAGCCTAGTAATTTATGGAGATGACGTGCGCCATCAAGTAACCCAGGCACTCTCGAGCCTTTAACTCGGAACGTTGGTCTAGTGATAGCTAGATTACGTAAAACCACCCACTTCCCTAGACGGTTTAGTACGCTATCGATCAGGCCATCATTTATGTGACTGAGTTTGGCGTACAAAGTCGTGGCAAAGCTTGCAATGTCCACAAAGTGAACACCATCCTTAGGGTTGGCAGCTTCACCAAGGCTGTTCCGATACTGAGCAAGCTTCTTCGGCCACTTTTCCGTTATTTCGGAAAATTTCGGGGTCAAATCGATGTATACCCACACGAGCCTTCGAATTATTTCGTTTGCAAGCCGTAGCGCAAAGCGATCATTCTCCGCCTGAAGGGATTTTGCGAGGTCCATCGCCTTCGACGGGGTAACATCTTCTACCTCACTGAAACGCACATCGTGACAAAGAATTTTCGAATGGCTGAGTGCTACAGAATAGTCGGCAAAAGCAAGTAAATTTGCGGCAGCACTGTAAGCGCGGTTCGTTGATACGGCGACGATTTTTCCAAAACTCCGACCTTGAGTTGGCCCGCGCAACAACCCCAACAAGGTTTCGAGTGATGCCAGCGATCCGCCTGGGCTATCAATACCAACTGTAATAGCTTCAGTGCTCTCTTGTCGAAGCCGCAGAATACTTGGTGCGAGGCGCCTGACCAGACTGTCAGTAAGCGGCTCGTCAATGAATATGGCTCGATCCCAGTTTGCAGTTTGATCTTTTGTGTCGACAGTCATCATTAGCCCTACCCCCCGTCCAAGTAACACGGAGGATTATGGATACATGTAGATTAAAACGCCCAACGGATTACTTGCTTGGCATTTCTCAAACAACAAAAACAATATATTAAATTTCCCACACTACCCACCACTCACCGCCCGACACTGCCCCTTGTAATGCCGCTCCGCCGCGCTATCGAGTCGCATGGTCGAGGCGACCCGGCTTTCGCATTCTTCGTACAGCTGGCGCGTGCCGACATAGCAATTGACCTTGCGGTGCGCCTCTTCATTGGGTGACAGGCCGGTGGTGGCGGTGACAGCCATCAGGCAGGCGTGGATGCGGTCTCGTGGCTCCGGGTCATGGGCGTTGCCGCGCTGCGGGTTGGCTTCGGCGGCAAGGTAGCGCGGCGCTTGCCCGCGTTCGCGCTCGCGGCTGGCGACGAATTCGCGCTGCCGCTCCAGATCGGCCTGCGCCTGGCGCAGTTGGCGGGCCTCGATGCTGTCGCTCTGCGCCACCGATGAGGTGACGTAGCCTTCTTCGCACGGCGTGGCGGAGATGACGGCAAGGCCGCGCTTGCCCTTGCAGCGGTAGGCATCGGCCGATGCCGGCTGGCTGAGCACGGCGAGTTGCAGGATGCCGGCCAGCGCCAGTCCCTGGCCGATGGCGATAATTTTTTGTTGCCTCATGCCCCTCCCAAGCGGATTCCCGTGCATTTGAACGCGGCCTTAATTTAGGCGAACAGCATTATCCAAAACAGGTAATACGTCACAGCTTTCAGCATTTACCGGCCAAGCGGGCATGAAAAAGCCGCTTCCCGAGGGAGCGGCTTTTGGGGGCTGGCTTGGCGGCCGGGCCTGATCGGCCCCGGCCGGCGCAGACGTGCTAGACGGTGAACTTGCCGACCTGTCTCTTGAGGTTGTTGGCGATGCCTTCGAGTTGCTGGGCGGTGGCCGAGGTGGCGCGGATGGTGACGGTGGTTTCTTCGACCATGTTGGCGATCTGCTCGACGCGCTGCGAGATGGAGGTGCTGGCGGTGCTTTGCTCGCGGGTGGCATCGGCGACTTCGCCGATGCGCTCCAGCGTGCGGCGGGCGCCGTCTTCGATGGCGCGCAGGGATTCGGAGGCGGAGGCGGCCAGGTCGACGCCTTCGCGCACTTCCGGCAGCGCGGCGTGCATGGCTTCGACGGCACCGACCGTTTCGCCCTGGATACCGGCGATCATCTGTTCGATTTCGGCGGTGGCGGTGGAGGTCCGTTCGGCCAGCTTGCGCACTTCGTCCGCCACCACGGCAAAGCCGCGCCCGGCCTCGCCGGCCCGCGCCGCTTCGATGGCGGCATTGAGGGCGAGCAGGTTGGTCTGGCCGGCGATGTCCTTGATCACCCCGGCAATCGAGGAGATCTGGTTGGCACGCTCTTCCAGCGCCTGGATACGGCCGGAGGCGTCGGAAACGGTGTTCGAGATGCGCTGGATGGCCTGCGCTGCCTGCCCGACGCGGCCGCTGCCCTGCCCGGCCAGTTGCACGGCCTGCTCGGAATCGTGCGAGGTGTCGCGGGCACTATCCGAGATGTGGCAGGAGCTGACGGTGAGTTGTTCGACCGCCGCCGCCATCGCAGAGGTGGCGTCGGATTGCTGGCCGGCGGCGCTGGCGACTTCGTTGGCGGCGCGGGAGATCTGCGCCGCATTCTTGACCAGACTGTTGGCGTCGTTGTTGATCTCGCGGATCAGCGAACGCAGGGCGGTGACCATGTTGCCGAGCGAGAAGAGCAGGCTGCCGGCCGGGGCGCGGTCGATGCTGGCAGTCAGATCGCCAGCCGCCACCCGTTCCATGATGTCGCTGGCCTCCTTGGGTTCGCCACCCAATTGTTGCAGCACGCTGGTACCGATCGTCCAGCCGGCCAGGCTGAGCAGGAAGAGCAGGCCGAGCGAGATGCCGCCGAGCACCATGGCGCCCTGCTTGAAGGCGGTGTCGATATCGTCGATGTAGATGCCGGTGCCGAGCGACCAGCCCCAGGGCGCGAAATAGCCGATGTAGCCGAGCTTGGGTTCCGGCTCGGGCTGCCCGGCCTTGGGGAACCAGTATTCGATGAAACCGCCGCCGGCCTTGCCCAGCGCCACCATGTCGCGCACCAGGTATTTGCCGCGCGCATCCTTCATCTCGCTGACGTCCTTGCCTTCGTTCTCCGGCTTGGTCGGAATCAGCATGTAGCGGTGCGTGTCGTCGAGAATGAAGAAGTAGTTGCCAGCGTCGTAGCGCTGCGCCCGCAGCACTTCACGCGCCGACTTCTTGGCTTCTTCTTCCGACAGCTTGCCGTCGGCAACCAGTTTCTGGTGGTAAGTCAGCACGCCCTGGGCCGACTCGATCAGGTTCAGCGTCTTCTGTTTGCGGTCTTCCAGCATCGTCGATTTGATGTGGAAAAGCGCCGTCACACAGAGAATCAGCAGGCCGATCAGGGTCAGCCCGACCAGCAATTGCATGCGTGTCGAGACACGCAATGAGTTCAGAAATTTCACGATCAGCCCCAGGTATCAGACCCGGAAGCCCCCATGAGCAGTCAGGTCATTCAAGGGCGGAAATGATATATGACTTTGGCAATATAAAACCCGGCTTCAAGGCCAACTACGTGATATCCACAATAGCCGAAAATCCTTGTGGCAGAATGGTTTTCTAATATTCGCCAGCCGCCCGCAATCAGTCAAAACCAGGGGCGCAGCCGGCTCCTGACGAGATCTAAAGCAGGCCCTTCAAACTCAGGTATGCCAGTCGCTTCATTTCGAGTTTCGCCTTGCTGACCGTATCCAGCGTCAGGCCAACCGAAAGGAAAATGGCGGCAATCACCCCCAAGCCAGACGCCAGCACTGCAGTCGGAAACCGCGGCACCAAGCCGGTTTCGAAACACTTGCCCCCTGGACTGAGCAGGGAAGGATTTTACGAAACGGCGCGACATCACTCGCAAGCTAGACAGGATATCGGTGAATTGGCTGCCGAATATCGCACTCACAATTCAGCAAAACATCCGTTGAACGACATAGCCCTTGCCCAGCCGGTTTCCCTTTCGCACAAGGGTGCCGGAATCTTGTAGCAGAAAAGCATAAAGCGTAACCTCTCGACCTCCACCCATTCCTCGTGCCTCAATACCAAAAATGAATCAAACATCACGAAAAACGAACTTTTCTTTGATAGTCTTGTTATTGATCATGTTGTTTGGGGCTTTTTTTAGAGTCAACGCCAGTCTGCATACCCAAGTTGACACCCCCCTACGTTCAGATGCGAGTAAGTATTTTAGTTACGCATTTAATTTGCGTCATAGCGGCGTGTACTCTCCAGAACCACGTTTTGCGACGAAAGATAGCCTTGGGGCACCAATTGCGGATGCCCTATGCTCACCAGGCTATCCGATTGCCCTACTGCCGTTTGCTGGCGAAATCCCAACTGATCGAACGATTCTGAACATCACACTGATGCAGGCACTGCTTGGGATCCTGATGATCCCTTTGACTTATTTAATTGCCCGTCGCGCAACTCCTGAGCACTGGGCTCTATTACCTACTGCGTTGGTTGCAATCTCGCCACAACTCATCAACATGGGCGTTTATATTTTGAGTGAGTCGCTGTTTTCATTTCTCATGCTACTCGCCATTTATTGCATGACTATCCAATTCGAAAAAGCTGACCGAATTAGCATCGCTGTGATAAGCGGTATATTAGTCGGGGCCGCCGCACTGACTCGGCCAACCTTACAATACCTGTTGCCATTTATCTTTATCGGGGTATTACCGCTGCTTCCGGGAAAGATTGCCTGGCGGCATGGCATTGGAATGACATTTGGTTTTTTGGCGATATATATTCCATGGATCATCAGAAATATCATTTCTCTGGGAATTGTTACAGATCAAACGTTGTCAATCACCACAATCGTGCACGGCCACTACCCAAATTTCATGTTTCTGAATCAGCCAGATAGCCTTGGTTACCCTTATCGATTCGACCCACAGATAACCGAACTTTCATCAAGTATGGGAGCCGCACTTAGTGGTATTTGGCAGCGTGTCCTTGAGTCGCCCTGGGAATATATCGAGTGGTACCTTGTAGGCAAACCGCTTGCTTTTTTCGCATGGGGCGATGTCGCTTCAGCAGGTGACATCTTCACCTATCCAACGCTAAGCAGCCCCTACTACGGCATTCCTCTATTTACGCTAACGAAAGGCTTGATGGGGTATTTGCATTACATTCTGGTGGCATTGGCCTTGATTGTAACAATGGCCTTCGTCATTCCTTCGCTCAGAAACCGAATCAAACTCCATAACTGCGCCACCGTTCAACTACTGGTCTGCATTCTGGTTTATTTTTTAGCGATACACACAGTTGGTTTTCCGATTGCCCGCTATTGCGTCCCTCTACTTCCAGTAATCTTCCTACTGGCCACCTACGGAATAGTTACTCTGCTTAAGCATCACGCCTTGGCACCCGCCTCGCGCTGATCGAGATAGGCCGCCAGCGCATCGAACTGGCGGGCCGCATGACCACTGTCGTCGACAATGGTCTGGCTGAACAAGCGACGAACCGTATTGGCGGTGATTTCGGTGGCGTTGGGGTCGAAGCTGCGGCCATCCGGCGTGGTGATCTGGCCGCTCATGCCATAACGGGTCAGGGCGATCATGTTCATGCCTTCCGCAGCCGCGTAATTGCCCAGGGCGATCATTTCGTCGTACATCGCCTTTTCCTGATCGCTCAGCGCCGACATCGTATTGACGAAGCCGCCGGTTTTCTGGACGTAATCGATCTCGGAACTGGTCCAGGTCTTGGAGTCCTTGGTGGTGATTTCGGCCAGACGCGCGTCATTTTTCTGCAGATAGGCGACATCGTCGGCCGTTCGTTCCAGCGCCGATTTGGCCTTGATGGCATTGAGACGCTGCTCGACGGCCGATGCAGCTGCCACGCCTGAGTCAGCGGCCAGCGCCTGGCTGCCGGCCGCTGAAATGGTCACCCGGTCGGCAAGGCTTGCCGTTGTCGCGGCGCTGCTTTGCCGCTGTTGCGGCAAGGTTTTCTGTACACCGTAGGCGGCGGCCAAGCTGCCTGCTGTCTGAATGATCATTGCTCTCTCCTGACGATCTATCTGCCAGGTTCATTGCAAACGGCATGCCACGACGCCGGAGGCTAGTCCGGCCGCACCGCCGGCACCGGGAAGATGCGGTCGTAGGCCAGGTTGTAGAAGAAGGCGTAGATGACGTAGAAGACCACCAGCCCGATATCGACAATGAAGGCTTGCCAGAGGCTGATCGAAAGATAGCCGGCAACCATGGGTAAGGTCAGCATCAATAGCCCCAATTCAAAAGACACGGCATGCACGACGCGCTCGCGGTAATTCTTTTGCAAACGGCCGCGCCACTTGAGCATCAGCTTGTCGAACATGACGTTGTAGAGATAGTTCCAGCCGGTGGCGACAAAGGAAATGGCGACGCCGAGAATGCCCATGTGCACGACATCGAGGTCGAATACCCAGCTGGCCAGCGGGGCGCACAAAATCAGGCCGATGACTTCAAAGCCGATGGCATGACGGATGCGATCAGAGCGTGTTCTCATGTTCTCTCATTTATTCGCGGCCATGGACAATGTCGCCCCCGGAGCTTTTCCACCCCGGGGGCCCGTGCAGCACGCCAGCCTAGTTTGCGCCGCCGCCCATGGCCTTGTAGAAGGTCACCTGATTGGTCAAGCCGGCCAGACGGACGGAAATCAGGTTTTGCTGCGCAGTGTACTCGGCACGTTGCGAATCAAGAACCGCCAGGTAGCTATCCACCCCCTTGTCGAAACGCGCCCGAGACAGGCGATGGCTGGCCGAGGTCGCTTCGACCAGTGCTTGCTGCGCCGCCAGCTGCTCTTGCAAAGGAGCGTTCTGGACCAGCGTGTCGGCGACTTCGCGGAAGGCTGTCTGGATGGCCTTTTCATACTGCGCCAAGGTAATTTGCTGCTGGACCTTGGCGGCATCAAGATTGGCCCTGATCCGCCCGGCATCGAAAATGGGCAGCGAGATCTGCGGCACGAAGCGCCAGGCCGACGAGCCGGAACCGAACAACTCGGAAAGCTGGTTGCTGGCCGAACCGCCGCTGGCCGTCAGCGTAATGCTCGGAAAGAAGGCTGCGCGGGCGGCGCCGATGTTGGCATTGGCCGCCTGCAACTGGCGCTCGGCCTGCAGCACATCGGGACGGCGCTGCAGGAGTTCGGACGGCAAGCCGCCCGGAATACCGGCAACACCGGCCACGCTGGCCAGCGAATTGACCTGCATGATCTCGACCGGCAGATCGCCCCCGGCCAGCAGCACCAGCGCATTGCGATCCTGCGCCAGTTGGCCGGTGTAGCGCGCCACATCGGCGCGGGCCGTCTCGACGCTGGTTTGCGCCTGATGCAGGTCGAGCGCCGAGGCGCTGCCCAACTCGAAACGCCGCTTGGTCAGTTCATACGTTGCCTGCTGGCTGCGCTGGGTCTCACTGGCCAACTGCAGGCGTTCGCTGTCGGCGGCCAGCGTCAGGTAGGCCGTCGCCACCTCGCCAACCAGGCTGATCTGCGCGCTGCGCTGCGCTTCTTCGGTGGCCATGAACTGGTACAGCACCTGATCCTTCAGGCTGCGAATACGCCCGAAGAAATCCAGCTCATAGGAGGCGAAGCCGAGGTTGGCGCTGTACTCGTGCGACACCGTCGCCTGCCCCGTGCCCGACAGACTGGCCGGAACGCGCTGGGCGGTACCGCTGCCGCTGGCGTTGATGCTGGGGAACAAGTCGGCGCGCTGGATCTGGTACTGGGCGCGGGCTTTTTCAATATTGAGCCCGGCGACACGCAGGTCGCGATTGTTCAGCAGCGTCAGCGCGATCAACTGGCGCAGCTTGGGGTCGGTAAAGTACTGCTCCCAACCGATGTCCGCCGGCAAGGCGGCGGCCGGCGCCACCGAACCGGCCGGCCATGCGGCCGGGAGCGGCGCGGCCGGGGTGAGGTAGTCGGGCGCCAGTGTGGCGCAGCCGCTGGCCAGGAGGGCTGCGACGACGGCAGCGAGGATAGTCCGGGGCATATCAGTGCTCCTCATGGGAAATCGGTGCCGTCTTGCCGGTGAAAAAACGGCGCACCGCAACGAAGAACAGCGGGACAAACAGCACGGCGAGGACGGTCGCCGTCAACATGCCGCCGATCACGCCGATACCGATCGCGTTCTGGGCGCCGGAACCGGCACCATTCGAAATGGCCAGCGGCAAGACGCCGAGAATGAAGGCCAGCGAGGTCATGATGATCGGCCGCAGGCGCAGGCGAACGGCTTCCAGCGTCGCATCGATCAGCGCCTTGCCTTGTTCCATCTGCTCCTTGGCGAACTCGATGATCAGGATGGCGTTCTTGGTCGATAGCCCGATGATCATCAGCAAGCCGACCTGGAAGTAGACGTCGTTCGACAAGCCGGCAAGCCAGGCGGCCCCCAGCGAACCGACGACACCGAGCGGCACCACCAGCATCACCGCGAAGGGGATCGACCAGCTTTCATAAAGTGCGGCCAGGCAAAGGAAGACGACCAACAAGGAAATGGCGTACAGGGCCGGCGCTTGCGAGCCCGACATGCGCTCCTGGTAGGACAGTCCGGTCCATTCGTAGCCGATGCCGGCCGGCAGTTTGGCCGCCATCGCTTCCATCTCCGCCATGGCTTCCCCGGTACTGCGCCCCGGTGCCGCATCGCCCATGATTTCGGCCGAGGCCAGCCCGTTGTAGCGCTCCAGGCGCGGCGAGCCATAGGACCAGTGAGCCGAGGCGAAGGCCGAGAAGGGCACCATGTCGCCGGCGCTATTCCGGATGAACCACTTGTTGAAGTCTTCCGGCTGCATCCGGGCCGACGCATCGCCCTGCAGGAAAACCCGCTTGACGCGGCCCTTGTCGATGAAGTCATTGACGTAGGAACTCCCCCAGGCGGTCTGCAGGGTGCTGTTTATAGCGGCCTGGCTCAGGCCCAACGCACCGGCCTTGGCCAGATCGATGTCGAGCTGGTATTCCGGCGTGTCTTCCTGGCCGTTGGGGCGCACGGCGATCAAGGCGGGATTTTGCGCCGCCATGCCCAGCAACTGGTTGCGAGCTTCCATCAGCTTCTCGTGGCCAAGTCCGCCACGGTCCTGCAGCTGAAAGTCGAAACCGGTCGCGTTGCCGAGCTCGACCACGGCCGGCGGCGCGAAGGCAAAGGCCATCGCATCGCGGAAGGTGGAGAAATAGCCCATGGCCCGACCGGCCACCGCCGCCACCTTGAGGTCCGGCCGCTTGCGTTCGCTCCAGTCCTTCAGGCTGGCAAAGGCCAGACCGGTGTTCTGGCCGCTCCCGCCAAAGCTGAAACCAATCACGGTAAACACCGAGTCGACGGCTTCCTTCTGATCTTCCAGGAAGTGATGCTCGACTTTCTCGATCACCTCCAGCGTCCGCTCGGCGGTCGAGCCGGCGGGCAGCGTCACCTGGGCCATCAGGAAGCCCTGGTCTTCATCCGGCAGGAAGGCAGTGGGCAGGCGCATGAACAAGGCGCCCATGCCGACGATGATCAGGCCGTAGATCAGCAGGTAGCGCTTGCTGCGCCCGAGCATCCGCTGAATCATCGACTGGCTGCCGCTGTTGGTGCGATCGAAGACGCGATTGAACCAGCCGAAAAAGCCGCCCAGCAGGCCGCCTTCGCCGGCCGAATGGCCTTTCTCAACCGGTTTGAGCAAGGTGGCGCACAAGGCCGGGGTGAGGATCAGCGCGACGATGACGGAGAGCACCATGGCGGAAACCAGGGTGATCGAGAACTGGCGATAGATGACGCCGGTCGAGCCGCCGAAGAAGGCCATCGGCACGAAGACGGCGGACAGGACGAGGGCGATGCCGATCAACGCGCCGGTGATCTGGCCCATCGATTTCCGCGTCGCTTCCTTGGGCGACAAGCCTTCCTCGGTCATCACCCGTTCGACGTTTTCGACGACGACGATGGCGTCATCGACCAGCAAGCCGATGGCCAGCACGACCCCGAACAGGGTCAGGGTGTTGATCGAATAGCCGGCTGCGGCGAGTACGCCAAAGGTGCCGAGCAGCACGACCGGGACGGCAATGGTCGGGATCAGCGTCGCACGGAAGTTCTGCAGGAAGAGATACATCACCAGGAAGACCAGGATGATGGCCTCGACCAGGGTCTTGATCACTTCCTCGATCGAAATCCTGACGAAGGGCGTGGTATCGTAGGCCACGACGGCCTTCATGCCGGCCGGGAAGAAGGGCGACAGGTCCTTCATCTTGGCATTGACCGCCTCGGCTGTAGCCAGCGCATTGGCGCCGGTCGCCAGCTTGATGGCCAGACCGGTGGCCGGCTTGCCGTTGTAGCGCGAAATCACGTCGTAGCTTTCGCCGCCCAGTTCGATCCGGGCGACATCGCGCAAATGTACCGTGGCACCGTTGGCGGTCGTGCGCAGGATGATGTTGCCGAACTGCTCGGGCGTTTGCAGGCGGCTCTGCGCGGTGACCGTGGCGTTGAGTTGCTGCCCCTTGAGCAAGGGCATGCCGCCCAGTTGCCCGGCCGAGACCTGGGCGTTCTGTGCCGTGATGGCATCGCTGACATCGCCGGTCGTCAGGCGATAATTTTGCAGCTTGGCCGGGTCGAGCCAGATGCGCATGGCGTACTTGCTGCCGAACAACTGGGTTTCGCCCACCCCGTTGATACGGGCGACGACATCCTGAACATTCGAGGCGACGTAATCGCCGAGATCGATGTCGGTCATGCTGCCGTCTTCGGAGACGAAGCCGAGAATCATCAGGAAGTTCGACGTCGCCTTGGCAACCTGTACCCCTTGCCGCTGCACTTCCTGCGGCAGCATCGGGGTGGCCAGGGCCAGCTTGTTCTGGACCTGGACCTGGGCGATGTCCGGGTTGGTACCGGTGTCGAAGGTCAGGGTGATGGTGACGGTTCCCGCCGAGTCGCTGGCCGAAGACATGTAGGCCAGGTGGTCGATCCCCTTCATCTTCTGTTCGATGACCTGGGTCACGGTGTCCTCGACCGTCTTGGCCGAAGCGCCGGGATAGCTGGCGCTGATCGAAACGGCCGGCGGCGCGATTGGCGGATACTGCGAAACCGGCAGCGTGCGGATGGCGAGCACGCCGGCCAGCATGATCACGATGGCGATCACCCAGGCAAAAATGGGCCGATCAATAAAAAAGCGCGACATGAGATGGCCTCCTTATTACGGCTTGCCGACGGCAGCAGCGGCGGCCTTGTCGGCCGAGAGCGCCGGCACGGGATTAATCGGCATGCCCGGACCGATCTTTTGCAAGCCATCGACGATCAACTTGTCGCCTGCCTTGAGGCCTTCGCTGACTAGCCACTTGTCACCAATGGTCCGCCGCGTCTTGAGCACGCGCAATTCGACCTTGTTGTCGGCACCGACCACCAGTGCCGTCGGATTGCCCTTGGTGTCGCGGGTCACGCCTTGCTGCGGCACCAGGATGGCACCATCCTCGCCGCCCTCTTCGAGCACGGCCCGGACATACATGCCGGGAAGCAGGTCCCCCTTGGGATTCGGGAAAACGGCACGGAGCGTGATGCTGCCCGTGCTTTGATCGACCGTGACATCGGAAAACTGCAGCTTGCCCGCTTGGGGATAGACACTACCGTCTTCGAGCATCAGCTTGACCGACGCCTGGTTGGCCCCGGCCGCCTTGAGCTGGCCGCTGGCCAGATCGCGCTTGAGACGCAGCAGTTCGGCACTGGACTGGGTCACATCGACATAAATCGTATCGAGTTGCTGCACGGTCGCCAGCGCGGCGGACTGCCCGGCCGTCACCAGCGCCCCGGGGGTGACGCTGGAGCGCCCGATCCGCCCCGAAATCGGCGCGGCGACGCGGGTGTAATCGAGATTGATGCGCGCCGTTTCAAGCGCGGCCTTGGCGGCCGCCACATCGGCTTGCGCCTGCTTGAGGGCGGCCTGGCTATCGTCGTTGTCTTGCTGGCTGACCGCCTTGATGGCGACCAGCTCTTCGTAGCGGGAAGCCTTGTTGCGGATGCTGATCAAGCTGGCTTCGGCCTTGGCCAGGCTGGCCCGGGCGCTGTCGTAGGTGGCCTGGTAGGTCGCCGGATCGATCTGGTACAGCGCTTGCCCGGCCTTGACATCGGCCCCCTCGACAAACAGTCGCTTCTGGATGATGCCACCGACCTGCGGACGCACTTCCGAGACCTGGAAGGCGGAGGTCCGGCCCGACAACTCCGTGGTCAAAGTGATGGTTTGCGCCTGGATATCGACGACACCGACATCCGGCGCCGAGGCGACAACTTCCGTATCGGCCTGCTGCACGCAACCGCTCAGGATCAGCCCGCCACATACCAACGCAGCACCAACCGGATGCTGCCACTTAATTCTGATTGCCATAGCCAACCTCGTTCCACGGTTAATAGGGGCGAATACTTTTACTGCACAACAAAGAATGAACGTTCACTCTAGTTAGAGCGTTCATTCTATATTAGAATTTAAACAAGCGCCAAGGCTTTACTCCACGAACGGAGTCGTCCCAAGGCGCGAAATATTGTGGCCATCGGATATCGACACTTGATTACAGGCCATCGAGGACGAAAAATTGTCCGACCAGACAGGAAACGCCAATGAACTCAACTGCTCACGAACACCCGCGCGAACAACCGCGGGCGGAATTACGCAAGATCCAGGTATTGGACGCCGCCACCGAGTGTTTCCGGCTGAATGGTTTCCACAACACCAGCATGGTGCAGATATCCAAGGCCGCCGGCATGAGCGTTGGTCACATCTACCACTACTTCGAAAACAAGGAAGCCATCATTTCGTCCATCGTGGACCGGGAGCTGCAGTATTTGCAGAGCATTATCCTGCGCATCAGGGAGCGGAGCGCGGGAGGAGACTTGCTCCGCGCGACGGCCGACGAGGCGCAGTACGCCGTCCATGAAATTCTGAACGATCAGAATGCGCCACTGATTCTCGAGATCATTGCCGAGGCCGCCCGCAACCCTTCAGTGGCAGCGATTGTTCAAGACTCGGATCGGCAGGCAATGGTGTACTTCAAGGGATTGATCGAAGACGGCTTGCGGCAGCGTGGTGTGGAGTTCAATGAACGAGACCTGGATGGCCCGCTAGAAGTCCTTTATGCCGTTTTCGAAGGCTTCAGCGTTCGCGTGATACGCAACCCGAAGATGGATCTCATCTCGGTGATCGGCGCCCTGCACCGAACGTTGGATTTCGTCATCGAAGAGCTGATTGCCAAGGCGTCGCATCGCGCCAAACAGCCCGGGTGACCGGCAAAACAAAAACGGGTTAGGTGTCGATCACCTAACCCGTTGATATTCTGGCGCGCCCAGCGCGATTCGAACGCACGACCCCTGCCTTCGGAGGGCAGTACTCTATCCAGCTGAGCTATGGGCGCTTTGGGAGGGTGGATTCTACCTTCAGGTGGCCGGCGCGTCCATGTCATCGCAGCAAAAAGACGGGCTCAATCGAAGAAAGTCCGCGCCGCTTCGTAGCGTTGGGCGTAATAGCGGTCGTTCAGGCGGTCGATGCGCACCTTGCCGTTGGTCGATGGCGCATGTACGAAGCGCGCATCGCCGATGTAGATACCGACATGCGAGAACGGCCGGTTGGCTGTATTGAAGAAGACCAGATCGCCGGGGCGCAGGGCGTCGCGCTCGATTGGCCGGGCGTTGCGGGCGATGTCGAAGGCGCTGCCCTGGACTTTCAGGCGGGTGACCTGACCGTAGATGTAGCTGACCATGCCGCTGCAATCGAGCGCGGCATCGGGGCTCTTGCCGCCAAAGCGGTAGCCGGTATCGATCAAGCCCAGGGCATACATGGCGATCTCGTTGCCCTGCACGCTGACCGGCAAAGGCGCTTGCGTTATAGTTCCCAAGGCACTATCCGGACGCGGCGCCGGGCCGCTGCAGGCGGCAAGCAGCGCGCAGCAGAGCGCCAACGGAATCAGGACGGGAAGACGAGCAGGAAGGCGCATGCAGTTAATGTGTTTTCTGGAAACGACCTACAACTTAACGTTTTTACAGGATTTTTCAAGGCCATGAATTTAGCGAACGGGGATTTGCTGCGCTCGACCAACTTCATCGCCGGCCAATGGACCGGTGCCGACAATGGCGAACGCTTTGCCGTGCTCAACCCGGCTGACGGCAGCCTGCTGGCCGAGGTACCGCGTTGCGGTGCGGTGGAAACCCGCCGCGCCATCGCAGCGGCCAATGCCGCCTGGCCGGCCTGGCGAGCCCTGACCGCCAAGCAACGCGGCCAGTTGCTGCAGGCCTGGTTCAAGCTGATCAACGAGCATGCCGACGACCTCGCCCAGCTGATCACCGCCGAATGCGGCAAGCCGCTGGCCGAAGCCCGCGGCGAGGTGACCTACGGCGCATCCTTCGTCGAATGGTTTGCCGAGGAAGGCAAGCGTGCCTATGGCGAGAGCATTCCCAGCCCGGTCGCCGACAAGCGGCTGGTCGTGGTCAAGCAGCCGATCGGCGTCTGCGCCGCGATCACGCCGTGGAATTTCCCGCTGGCAATGATAACCCGCAAGGTGGCGCCGGCCCTGGCGGCAGGTTGCCCGGTCGTGGTCAAGCCGGCCGAGCAGACGCCGCTGACTGCCTTCGCGCTGGCCCGGCTGGCCGAACTGGCGGGCTTCCCGGCCGGCGTCTTCAACGTGGTGACGGGCATTCCCGGCGAAATCGGCGGCGAACTGACGGCCAACCCGATCGTCCGCAAGCTCTCCTTCACCGGTTCGACTGCCGTCGGCCGGCTGCTGATGGCGCAGTGCGCGCCGACCGTCAAGAAGGTGTCGCTGGAACTGGGCGGCAACGCCCCCTTCATCGTTTTCGACGATGCCGATATCGACGCCGCCGTCGCCGGCGCAATGATCGCCAAGTATCGCAATGCCGGGCAAACCTGCGTCTGCGCCAACCGCATCCTGGTCCAGTCCGGCGTCTATGAGGAATTTGCCAGCCGGTTTGCGGCCCGCGTCGCCGGCATCAAGGTCGGCAACGGCAGCGAAGCCGGCGTCGTACAGGGACCGTTGATCAACGCAGCGGCGGTCGCCAAGGTCGAATCGCATATCGCCGACGCGCTCGACAAGGGGGCTCGCCTGCTTACCGGCGGCGCCCGCCATGCGCTCGGCGGTAACTTCTACCAGCCAACGGTGCTGAGCGAAGTGACGCCGGAGATGCGGGTGGCTCGCGAGGAAACCTTCGGCCCGCTGGCGCCGCTCTTCCGCTTCGAAACGGAAGCCGACGCCATCGCACTGGCCAACGACACCGAGTTCGGGCTGGCCGCCTACTTCTACAGCCGCAGCGTGGCCCGCTGCTGGCGGGTCGGCGAGGCGCTGGAGTACGGCATGGTCGGCATCAACACCGGCCTGATCTCGAACGAGGTGGCACCCTTCGGCGGCATCAAGCAATCGGGCATCGGCCGCGAGGGGTCGAAGTACGGCATCGAGGACTACCTCGAAATCAAGTATCTCTGCTTCGACATCAACGGCTGAACGACCATGCCCAAGCTATTGATCATCGGCCTGCTCGGCCTGACCGCATTCCTGCTCTGGAAGCGCTGGCTGAAGCAGCGGCGCGCCGGTTTCATCGACGCCTACCCCTACGCCGGCTTTCTCGACCAGCGCCTGGCTGCCCGCCGGCCGGAGCTCAGCGCCGAACAGCGAGCGGAAACCCTGCTCGCCCTGACCGATTACTTTCACCTCTGCCGCAGCGCCGGCCGGCGCATGGTCTCGATGCCTTCGCAGGCGGCCGACGATGCCTGGCACGAGTTCATCCTGTTCACCCGCTACTACGACAAGTTCTGTCGCGCCGCCTTCGGCCGCTTCCTGCATCACACGCCAGCCGAGGCAATGCGCTCGCCCACCCAGGCCAGCGACGGCTTGAAGCGGGCCTGGCGACTGGCCTGCGCCCGGGAAAGGATCGACCCGAAAAAGCCGGATCGCCTGCCCCGGCTGTTCGCGCTCGATGCCAGGCTGGGTATTGCCGGCGGTTTCGTTTATCGGCTCGACTGCCTGGCCGCCAACGGCGGCGCTGCGGGCAGCGATTTTTGCGCCAGCCATATCGGCTGCGGCAGTAGCGGTTGCGGCGGCAGTTCGGGCTGTTCGGGCGACAGCGATGGCGGTGGTGACGGTGGCAGCGGCTGTGGCGGAGGCTGCGGCGGCGATTAAGCCGCCGGCGGCGAATAGACGACGACCCGGTTGCGCCCTTCGTGCTTGGCCAGATAGAGCGCCAGATCGGCCGCCTGGGTCAGCGCTTCGACCGAATCGCCATGCTCCGGATAGGCCGCCAGGCCGATCGAGGCGGTGAAATGCAGATCGACACTGTCTAGCTGGAGATGAATTTCGCCGATCATCTGCCGCCATTGCTCGGCCCGCAGGCAGGCGATTTCGAGCGGCATGCGCGGCATCAGGATGACGAACTCCTCGCCGCCGAAGCGACACAGCACGTCTTCGTGACGGACACTGGCCTGTAGCGTCCGGGCCAGTTCCTTCAGGGCCTCGTCGCCAACCGGGTGACCGTGGGCATCGTTGATCCGCTTGAAGTGATCGAGATCGAGAATGAGCAGGGACAGCGGATAGCCCTCGCGATGCGCCCGCGACAACTCCCGCTCCAGGGTTTCATCGAGGTAACGGCGATTGAAGCAACCGGTCAGGCTGTCGCGAATCGCTTGCTCCTGCAGCGCCGCCTGCAGGCGCTGGATCTCGTCGAGCTGGCTGCGCAGCAAGGTGTTGGCGTGCTGCAACTGCACCTCGCTGTTGCGCCGTTCGGTGACGTCACGGGCAACGCCGAGCAAAGAAACCGGTTGGCCGCCAGCATCGAGCAGAAAGCTCGCCACCACCTCGGAAACCACCACCCTGCCATCCTTGCAGGGCTGTTCGATCTCGGCCATTGCCGACATTGCCGAGGTATCGCCGGCCGCCAGACGGGCCCGGTATTCGGCCAACATCGCCATCACCATGGCATAGGAGGCCGGCGTCAGCGCTGCCTGCAGGGGCTGCGCCATGACTTCGGCCGGCGTAAAGCCGCGGGTGCGTTCGACGGCCGGACTGACGTAGGTGAAGCGCTGGCTGACCAGATCGAGCATCCAGATGGTGTCCTTGCTATGTTCGGCGAGCAGCCGGTAGCGCTCTTCACTGCTGCGCAAGGCGACCTCGATCTGGTGCCGGCTGGCGATCTCGCCCTTGAGCCGGGCATTGAGCTTCGCCAAGTAGGTCGCCAGAATGGTCCCGCCGACAATGACCAGGCCGGCGATCAGCAAGGCAACCCAGACCCAGAAAGGAACACGCGAGGCGTCGGGGCGATAGATCAGGCCGTCGAGCGAAAAATCGGCCGGTAGCATGCCCTGCTCGGCATAGGTCCGGGCGATGTTATGCCAGCGGGCCTCCGACATCTGGCCGATTTCGACCAGATCCGGCTGCATCAGGCGCTTGAACTCGGCTGCTTCGAACAACAGGTGTTCCCGGCTATGGCGCTGCGAATAGCGGGCCAGGATCAAATCGGCAATTTCCGCTGGATTGTCCATGGCATAGCGCCAGCCGCGCAAGGCCGCTTCGCGAAAGGCCTGCACCGCCTTGGGCGAATTCTTGAGCAGGGCCTCGGTGGTAAACAGTGTGTCGCCGTAAAAGTCGATGCCGACCGCACTGGGGGTGAATTGCACGTAGGGGAAACCGGCCTGGCGCAGCAGGAAAGGTTCGTCCGTCGAATAGCTCGACATCGCCGCCACCCGGCCGGCAGTCAGGTCGGCTATATCGAAGCTGCTCGGCACCGGCACATAGCGCTCGACGCCTTCGGTCCGCAGATAGGCGTACAACTCGGTTTCGTGCGGCATCAGCATGATGCGCTGGCCGTTGAGGGCGTCGACGTTGGTGATCTGCCGCCGATTGGCCAGGATGACCAGCGGCGAATGCTGGACGATGGTCGCCAGCGCCACGACCGGCGCGCCACGCGCCCGGAACAGAGCCAGCTCGGAAGCGCCCACCCCGTAATCGGCCTTGCCCTTGATGACGCTCTCGATCGGGTCCTGACCTTCGGCAAGCTCGCGCAGTTCGACTTCGAAACCGGCCTCCCGGAAATAGCCCTTGGCTTCGGCGGCGTAATAGCCGGCAAACTGGAACTGGTGTTTCCAGTTCAGTTGCAGGCTCACCTTCTCCAGTGCATGTACCGGCGAAAGGATAAGCAGGAGGGCAACGGCGAGAATCAGTCGCATGCAGCCATTATGCGGGCGGGGCAAGCAACTCAGAAACTACTTGTGATAAGTCCGGCTGCTGCTCGAGCTGCCATGGCCGTTGCCACTGTGGGCATCGTTGTCGAAGGGGCTCCAGCCCTGCAGTTGGGCATAGCAGAACAGCATGAAGGCAAGGATGGCGGCAGCCAGATTGCTTTTGGCAAACATCAGTCGTCATCCTCATCGCTGCTGCTTACCGGTGCGTGATCGCTCTCCGCCCAGCGCCGTGTCTCGAAGGTGGCATGGCGCCAACGGGTAAAAATCGGGAAAACCGCCAGAACGATCAGCAGCAGAACGAAATTGGCCCAGCCGGCGCCGGCCGAAAAGACTTCTACGACATTGCGCACCGGCACCGGCTTCTCCAGCGCCATGTCGGGGTCGATGGCGAGGTAGTAGGTACCGGCCGGAATATTGCTGAATACCACCTCGTCCTGGCGGTTGCCCTCAGTCCAATGCTCGCCGCCATCGTAACCATTGTAGAAGGACAGTTCGCGCGTCGTCGGCCAGGCCTCGCCGGTCACCTTGTTGACCAGCACCAGATTGAGGCCGATCCAATTGTTGTCGAGCATCGCCGTGTTGCGCACGCGCAGCCGCGGCGACCGTCCATTGACGCTGAATTCCTGCGTCGTGACATCCGCCGTCTGCTCCGGCTGGAAATAAACATCCTGGCGCAGCAACTGTTTGCCGCCCGAAAAATACAGAAAAAAGACCTGCAACAGAATCGCCACCAGCAACACTTTCCAGAACAGGCTGCAGGTCTTGCGATGCGTTTCGGCCCAGGGATTGGGCTGGTTGGCGTAAACGCCGATTGGCTCGGGCAAGGCGCCAGGCAGAGCGAAGGCATCGTGGATCACGGTCGGCTCGACATAGCTGGCCAGCGACCAGCTCAAGTCCTTCTTGCCGGTTTCCCGGGAGAGCAGCAAAGGCGGTGCAACGTAATCGACCACCCGCACCATTTCGCCACGCGCCACCCGCCAGGTGAACTCCCCCGCCACCTGGATCACTTCGGCGATCGGCGTGGTCGAGAAATGCTTGTACACCTGGCCTTCGTGGCGGACATCGTCGACTTCGATGACGGCGCTGGCATTGGGCGGCTTGTTGAGGACGTCGGCAATGTTCCAGTGACCGTTGTATTCGGTCAGCCAGCGATAGCTGCCGTGCTCGCCGGCCAGAAGGTATTCGCGCCAGTCGTAGTCGATCCCCTCGATCCGGGTCTGGCGGACCAGGAAACCGATCACCTCGACCGGCTGTCCCTCAAGCTTACCCTTGCTGCCCAGGGCAAGACGCGGCACGTATCGCTCGTCGCGCGATCCCAGTGCCTTGGAGAGCATTTTGTAGTTGCTGTCGGCGGTATCGACCACCGCGCCACAGGAGGCGCAACCGACGGCAAGGATTTCCCTGGAGCGGGCCTGCATCGGCGAACCGCAACTCGGGCAACGGAATACCCGGGCTT
>DAIMCQ010000021.1:0-24969 GCA_036726285.1 Azonexus sp. | reverse complement strand
GAAACCCTTGGTTGAAACAAGCTTTCGAGTAGCCAGCCGAGGCGATAGCCGGCTTCGACAATGCGGCGCTGGGCCAATTCCCTGGAATGTTGATGAAACTGTTCGCTGACGGTCGGCAGCAAACTGCCGGCGGTGCGGGGATAGACCTGACTGAGCAGGGCATGGCTTTCGTTGCGCCAGATGAGCGTGTCGCCGGCCTGCGGCGGGCGAATCATGCCGAGCAGTCGTGCCGTCTCCTGCTGCAGACGCTGGCCGCGCAGGCCGTAAGGGCCGGGCAGCTCATCCCAGTAGGCGTGCAGATTGGTAAAGGGCCGGCGTTTGTCGAACGGATTCTCGATCTCGAACTGGTTGCCGCCTTCGTCGCCATGCCGCCCGACATGAAGCGGCTGATGGATGTCGCCGACCAGGTGCAGCAGCCAGGGCAGGGCATACGTAGCTTGTTGCGGGGTCGAGTTTGAGCGCAGTTGTTGGCTCAGGCGGTCGATTTGTTGATCGAGTTCGCCTTCCCTGATCCGTCCGAACTCGTCGAAATCGACGTAATGCCAGACCTTGTGACGGGCGTTGTCGAGCAGGCCGGGAATCGGCGGTGTCGGCCATTCGCGACGTTCGTCGAAATAGCGCGGATCGTTGCGGATACTGTCGGCCCAGGTTGCCGCTTCGGCAAAGATTTCCACTGTCTCGCCGCTTCTGGCTCTTGCCTGCCAGCGTGGGTAATCGGGATGTCTGGCCAGAATCTCGTGGATCACCAGCCGGCTGGCCGGCGACAGTTGTTGCCAGGCAATACAGGCGCTCAAGCGATGTCCTGCCGCGCTCCAGGCCTGCGCCATGGCCGGGATAGTCAGGAAAAGAAGGAGGAACAACAATCGACGCATGCCGGCATTATGCCCCGTGCGATAATCCTCAACTATGTCCCGATTGCCCATTAATTCCCTGGCTTTTGCATTGCTGCAGGCCGCCCGCATCAACGCCGCCGTCTTTGCCGGCCAGAGCCTAGCCGATGGCATGCTTGGCCGGGTCGAGGCCGCCGCCCGCCCTGCCGTGCAGGATCTGGTCTATGGCAGCCTGCGCCAGTACGGACGCGGCGACTTCTTTCTCTCCCAATTGTTGAGCAAGCCCTTGGCGGCCGAGGACGTGCGGGCCTTGCTGCTGGTCGCCATCTATCGCCTGGAAACGCGGCCCGATGCGGTGCATACCGTGGTCGACCAGGCGGTGGTTGCCGCCGGCGAGTTGGCCGAAGGGCGTTTCCGGGCCCTGGTCAATGGCGTCTTGCGCAACTTTCTGCGTCAGCAGGAACCGCTGACCGCCGAAGTCGAGGCCGATGCGGTGGCACGTGCCCAGCATCCGGACTGGTGGCTGGCTCAGTTGCAGGCAGCCTATCCGGATGCCTGGCCGCAGATCGTTGCCGCCGGCAACAGTCCGCCGCCCATGGCGTTGCGAGTCAATCAAAGGCGCGTTCGGCGGGATGACTACCTGGCTCGCCTGGCCGCCGAGGGGATTGCCGCAACGCCGACCGGCGAGGTCGGCCTGTTGCTGGAAAAACCCTTGCCGGTGGATCGCCTGCCGGCTTTTGCCGAAGGGTTGGTGTCGGTGCAGGACCCGGGGGCGCAGCGCGCTGCCGAGTTGCTGAACCCGCCGCCGGGAAGCCGGGTGCTCGATGCCTGCGCTGCGCCGGGCGGCAAGACGGCGCATTTGCTGGAGCGTGCCGAACTGGATCTGCTGGCGCTCGATCTCAAGCCTTCGCGCTGCCGGCGGGTCGAAGAAAACCTGGCCCGTCTCGGCCTGAGCGCCCGGGTCAAGGCAGCCGATAGCGCCAAGTTGAATACCTGGTGGGACGGCAAGCCGTTCGATGCCGTGCTGGCCGACGTGCCCTGTACGGCGAGCGGTGTCGTGCGGCGCAATCCCGACGCCAAGTGGTTGCGCCGGGAAGCCGATGTCGCCAGCTTTGCCGGCGCCCAGGCGCGCATCCTCGATGCGTTGTGGCAGGTGTTGCAGCCGGGCGGTAAACTTCTTTACGTGACCTGTTCGGTGTTCCCGGCCGAGAACGGCGAACAGATCGCAGCCTTCCTGGCACGCCAGCCGCAGGCCCGGCGTTGCCACGAAGAACAGATGCTTCCCACTGCCGAACACGATGGTTTCTACTACTGTCTTCTCGAAAACCTTGCTTGAGCGGCTGCGCCTCTGGCTGATGTTGCTGGTTTTCGTACCGGCCGTCAGTTGCGCCGCCGAAATTGAAATCGCCAACCAGCAAGTGGTCTGGAGCGAAGATGGCTACGCCTTGGCTGCCGATTTCAACTTCGAGTTGAACCCGCGGCTGGAAGAGGCGGTGAACAAGGGCGTGATGCTGCATTTCGTGGTCGACTTCGAGTTGTCGCGGCCGCGCTGGTATTTCCTCGATGAAAAGCTGGTCAGTCGCAGCCAGACCTTTCGCCTGTCCTATCACGCGCTGACCCGGCAATATCGCTTGTCCACCGGCGTTCTGCACCAGTCCTTCGCCAGCTTGTCGGAAGCCTTGCGCATGTTGTCGCGGTTGCGTAACTGGACGGTCATCGACAAGACCGACAAGAACGTCAAACCGGGCGAGGCCTATCAGGCGGCGGTACGCCTGCGCCTGGACATCACCCAGTTGCCGCGGCCGTTCCAGATTACCGCGCTCGGTAACAAGGACTGGAGTTTCAACTCCGACTGGAAGCTGTGGCCGGCGACCTTGCCGTTGCCCGCGGCGGTTCCCGCCGTTGCGGCACCGGCCCCTGCCGCGGTGGAGGCCAAGTGAGGCGGTTTGTCGCCGCTGGCGGCGCGCTGGCGGCAGCCGTCGGGGGGATACTCTGGTTCCTGCTGTTGATGTCGACGGCCGCCGATACGGTCATCTTCTCGCGCAACTATCCCCTGCTGATTGCGCTCAATGTGGCCCTGGCGCTGGGCATGGTCGGTCTGGTCGGCTGGCAGTTGCGTTCCTTGTGGCGCGATTACCAGGCCCAGGTTTTCGGCGCCCGCCTCAAGCTGCGTTTGATGTTGATGTTTGGCGTCATTGCGGTCTTGCCCGGAGCGCTGGTTTACGGCGTTTCCGTGCAGTTCGTCACCCGCTCGATCGAAAGCTGGTTCGATGTACGGGTTGAAAAGGCACTGGAGTCGGGCCTGCACCTGGGGCGCTCGGCGCTTGATTCCCTGCTTGCCGATCTCGGTGACAAGGCGCGCAGCATGTCGAGCGAGCTCTCCGATATTGCCGAGACCTCGCGTCGTTCGGCCTTGCTGCGTCTGCGCGAAGACAAGGGGGTGCAGTCGGCGGCGCTGTTTTCGGTCGGCGGCCAGTTGCTGTCGAGTGCGACCAGCGAATTGAGCAGCCTGCTTCCCGATATGCCGACCCAGAGCCAGCTCAAGCAGGCGCGCAGTGCGCGCCTGCTGAGTTCGGTCGAGGGTGAGGGCGGCAAGCTCTACCTGCGCGTATTGGTCTCGGTGGCGACCCGCGATGTCTTCGAGGAACCGCGCATCCTGCAATTGATCCAGCCGGTACCGCCCAGTCTGGCGCACGATGCCGAGGCCGTGCAGGGGGTGTATCGCGATTATCAGGAACTGCAGTTGGCGCGCGGAGGGCTGACCCGGATTTATGCCCTGACCCTGACCTTGACCGTGCTGGTCGCGCTGTTCGGCGCCTTTGCACTGGCCTTCGTGATGGCCCGACGCCTGGCGGCGCCGCTCTATATCCTGGCCGAAGGCACGCAGGCGGTGGCGCAGGGCGACTTCTCGCCGCGCCAGGCGGTGTATAGCGGCGACGAGCTGGGCGTGCTGACCCAATCCTTCAACCGGATGACCCGCCAGCTCAACGAGGCCCGTCACGAAACCGAACGTCACCGGGCCGAACTGGAATCCGCACGGGGTTACCTGGAATCGATCCTGGCCAACCTGTCGGCTGGCGTGCTCGTATTCGACCGGCGCTTCGTGCTGCGTACCGTCAATGAAGGCGCCCTGACCATCCTCAACGACGATTTCGATGGACTGATCGGCGAGGCGGTCGAACAATGGCCGCGGCAAAGCATCATGGGCACCTTCATTCGCGAACATTTCTCGGCCACCGAGGAAGCAGAATGGCAGGGCCAGCTGGAACTCGAGCGCCCCAACGGCATGCCGCAGGTTTTGCTGCTGCGCGGTTCCCGCCTGCCTGAGGCGAGTGGTGGCGGCGACGTCGTGGTCTTCGACGACGTCACCCGGATCATCGCCGCCCAGCGCAGTGCCGCCTGGGGCGAGGTGGCCCGCCGTCTGGCCCACGAAATCAAGAATCCGCTGACGCCGATCCAGCTTTCGGCCGAGCGCCTGCAATTCAAGCTGGCCGGCAAGCTGAGCAATGGCGATGCCGACATGCTGGCGCGCGGCACACAGACCATCATCAACCAGGTCCAGGCGATGAAGCGCATGGTCGACGATTTCCGCGACTATGCCCGCCTGCCGGCGCCGGAAGTCGCACCGCTCGATCTCAACGCGCTGATCGGCGAGGTGCTCGGTCTTTACGAAAGCTCCTCGGCGCGGATCGAAACCCGCCTTGAAGACGGGCTGTCCTGTGTGCTCGGCGATCAGACGCAGCTGCGGCAGATCATCCACAATTTGTTGCGCAATGCCGAAGACGCCCTCGAAGGGCGTGAGGACAGCCGGATCGGTATCCTGACCGAAGTGGCGGGGCGCAATGCGCGCCTGCTCATTTCCGATAACGGCCCGGGCTTTCCAAGCGAGCTGCTGCCGCGCATTTTTGAACCCTATGTCACCACCAAGGCCCGCGGTACCGGCCTGGGTCTGCCCATCGTCAAGAAAATTGTCGAAGAACATCTGGGCACCATTGAAATCAGTAATGCACCGGAGGGCGGCGCACGGATCGACATTCGTCTGCCCCTGGTGAAGGAAGAGGACGCCAAACATGGCAATCATTCTGGTCGTTGACGACGAAGTCGGCATTCGCGAACTGCTCTCGGAAATCCTGATCGACGAGGGCTACGACGTGCGCCTGGCGGAGAACGCCGCCGCCGCTCGCCGGGTACGCAACGATTTGCGTCCCGAGCTGGTTCTGCTCGATATCTGGATGCCGGACACCGACGGCATTTCGCTGCTCAAGGAGTGGCATGCCGGGGGGCAACTCAACATGCCGGTGGTGATGATGTCCGGTCACGGCACCATCGATACGGCAGTCGAAGCCACCCGCTTCGGTGCCTTCGATTTCCTGGAAAAGCCGATCGCCCTGCAGAAGCTGCTGTCCACGGTGCAGAAGGCGCTCAAGCACGACGTGCCGCCGCAACGCCCGCCGCTGACGCTGGAAGCCTTCAGCCGCTCGGCCTTCATCAAGGAATTCAAGCGCCGGCTGGAGCAGGCGGCGGCCAAGTCGCCGCTGTTGTTGCTCAAGGGCGCCACCGGCGGCATGGCCGAGATCTGTGCCCGCACGCTGCAACCGCCGCGCGCCCCATGGCTCGACTTGTCCAGCATCAGCAGTGCATTGACCCAGGAAATGCTGGAAAAGGTCAGCGGCGGTGTCATTTTCGTCCCCGACCTGTCGGTACTCGGCAAGATGCAGCAGATGAACCTGGCCTATGCCGTCGAACGGCTCGACAAGCTCAACCTGCAACTGGTTGCCGCACTGGCCCGTCCGCTGACCAGCCTGGGCGAAGCCGGCTGGGACAGTAAGCTGCTCACCCGCCTGGGCGACGTCTGGATCGCCTTGCCGTCGCTGGTCGGCCATGCCGACGAATTGCCGGAGATCGCCGGCCTGTTGCTGACCAATTTTGTCGAACGCGGCGAAGTCCAGCCGCGCCGCTTCTCGACCAGTGCCCTGAATGCCTTGCGCACCTTGCCCTGGAAGGCCTTGCCGGATGCCAGCTGGACCGATCTGTACGGTTTGGTGCGCAATCTGGCGCTGACTGCGCTGGACGAGGAAATTACCGCCGACGACGTGACCCGCGTCATGCCGCAGGAGCAGGGCGGCAACAATGAACTGGCCTCGCTGCTGCCCTTGCTCGACCAGCCCTTGCGCGAGGCCCGCGATGCCTTTGAAAAGCTGTATTTCGAGCATCACCTGCGCCTCGAAGGCGGCAACATGACCAAGCTGGCCGAGCGCTCCGGGCTGGAACGGACCCATCTTTACCGCAAGTTGAAGCAGCTCGACGTCAAGCTCGGCAAGCGCGGCGAAGAATAAGTGGCGTGGTCGAGCCGGGCGGGGAGGCGGCGCCTGCCGGCAAGGTGTGCGCAGACCGTGACCGGGCAGCCGGAATGGCGGATAATCCCGCCTTTCCGATTTTCTGGCGGAGTCCGACGTGAGCCGACCCAAGAACGACACTTTCCTGCGCGCCCTTCTCAAAGAGCCGACCGAATACACCCCGCTCTGGCTGATGCGCCAGGCCGGACGCTACCTGCCGGAGTACTGCGAGACCCGCAAGCGGGCCGGTAATTTCCTGAATCTGTGCAAATCGCCGGCGATGGCCTGCGAAGTGACGCTGCAACCGCTGGCGCGCTACGACCTCGATGCCGCCATCCTGTTTTCCGACATCCTGACGGTGCCCGATGCGATGGGCCTCGGGCTCTACTTTGCCGAAGGTGAAGGGCCGAAATTCGAGCGGCCGCTGCGCGAGGAATGGGCGATCAACAACCTGACCGCACCGGACCCCTACGAGCATCTCGGCTACGTCATGGATGCCGTGTCCGAAATCCGCCGCGCCCTGGACTACTCGGTGCCGCTGATCGGTTTCTCCGGCAGCCCCTACACCTTGGCCTGCTACATGGTTGAAGGCCAGGGATCGAGCGACTTCCGCCACATCAAGGGCATGCTCTACAACCGCCCGGACCTGCTGCACCGCATCCTGTCGGTGACCACCGATTCGGTGATTTCCTACCTGAACGCCCAGATCGACAGTGGTGCCCAGGCCGTGATGATCTTCGACACCTGGGGCGGTTCGCTGTCCAACGCCGCTTACGAGGAATTCTCGCTGCAGTACATGCGGCGCATCGTTGCCGGCCTGAAGAAGGAAAAGGACGGCCAGCGCATTCCGAGCATCGTGTTCACCAAGAATGGCGGCCTGTGGCTGGAGAAGATCGCCGACATCGGTTGCGATGCGGTCGGTCTGGACTGGACCATCGATCTCGGCGAGGCCCGCCGCCGGGTTGGCGACAAGGTCACGTTGCAAGGCAATCTCGATCCGAACGTCTTGTTCGCCCAACCGGAAATCGTTGCCGCGGAAGCCAGGAAGGTGCTCGACAGCTTCGGCCCGGGCAATACCGGCCATGTCTTCAACCTCGGTCACGGCATTTCGCAATACACCCCGCCGGAAAGCGTCACGGCCCTGGTCGAAGCGGTGCACGGACATAGCCGCGTATTACGTAAGTAATATCCATAAATGAGGGGTAAGGGGCTACTTATGCACAGCGCCTTATTCCTCATCAGAAATAAATCGGGAAAATCGCTTGACAGCGATGCGTTTAGTCAAACTATTGAATATAAACGTTTTTCCATGTTGCACAATATTTCGGCAAAGTAACAGACTCCTTACAGGACGGTGACTTGGCAGGCATGGCCGAAAGAAATCCACAAAGTTATCCACAGATTCTGTGGACAAGCTGAACCGCCTCTTTTTTCACCGTTTCCGGCCCGATTTTTCGCCATATTTCCAGGAGTGCTGACGGCAAACGTCGGTTGATTGATGCCCGTTCTGCGTGTTGCCCTCGACCTCCCCTTGCACCGGCTTTTCGACTACGCCGCCGCAGCTGCGACAGAGGCCGATATCGGCCTGCGCGTGCGGGTGCCTTTCGGGCGGGGGGAGCGGTTGGGGGTCATCGTCGAGGTGCCGGCCGAGAGCGACTGGCCGATCGAGCAACTGAAACCGGCCGGCGAGATCCTGCGCGATCTGCCGCCCCTGCCGCCGGACTTTTTTCGCCTCTGCGACTTTGCCAGCGCCTATTACCAGGCACCGCTCGGCGAAGTGATCATGCAGGCCCTGCCGGTCGGGCTGAAACGCCTCGATCCGCCGGATCGCCGTAACGGTCGGGCCGGCAAAAAAATCGCCCCGACCCCGCGGCCTGAACTGACTGCCGAGCAGGTGGTGGCAATCGAGGCGATCGATCCGAACGCCGGTTTTTCGGCCCATCTGCTGCATGGCGTCACCGGCAGCGGCAAGACCGAAGTCTATCTGCGCCTGATTGAGCGGGCGCTGGCGGCCGGCAAGCAAGTCTTGTTGCTGGTGCCGGAAATCAATCTGACGCCGCAACTCGAAGGGCGGGTCCGGGCGCGTTTTCCCGATACCGGGGTGGTGTCGCTGCATAGCGAGTTGGCCGAAGCGGCGCGCGAGCGCAACTGGCGGGCGGCTTTTGGCGGCGAGGCGAGCATTGTGCTCGGCACCCGCCTGGCCATCTTCACGCCCTTGCCCCGGCTCGGCCTGATCGTCATCGACGAGGAACACGACGCGTCCTTCAAGCAACAGGATGGCATGCGCTACTCGGCGCGCGATGTCGGCGTTTTCCGGGCTCACCAATTGGGCATTCCCATTCTGCTCGGCTCGGCCACCCCGTCGCTGGAATCCTGGGCGAACGCGCAGAGCAAGCGTTACAAGCTGCTTTCCTTGCGCGAACGGGCCAATCGGGAAGCCTCGTTACCGGCCATCCATATCCTCGATTCGCAACGCCTGGTGCTCAAGGAAGGGGTCAGCGAACCCCTTCTGGTGGCGATCCGCGAGCGTCTGGCGCGGGGTGAGCAGAGCCTGGTCTTTCTCAACCGGCGCGGTTACTCCCCGGTGCTGGCCTGTCCGGCCTGCGGCTGGGTATCGCGCTGCAAGCGCTGTGCCGCCAACATGGTGCTGCATCTGGCCGATCGCCGTCTGCGTTGCCATCACTGCGGCTTCGAGCATGGCATTCCGAAGTCCTGCCCGACCTGCGGCAATCAGGACATTCACCCCTTCGGGCGCGGCACGCAGCGGCTTGAGGGCTGGATCCAGGAACAGTTTCCTGAGGCCCGCGTATTGCGCGTCGACCGCGACTCGGTGAAGAGCCGCAAGCAGTGGGAAGCCATGCTCGAACGCATTCATGGCGGCGAGGCGGATATCCTGGTCGGGACGCAGATGCTGGCCAAGGGGCACGATTTCCCGAAATTGACGCTGGTCGGCGTGCTGGGGGCCGATTCAGCCCTGTTTGCCGCCGACTGGCGGGCGCCGGAACGCCTGTTTGCGCAGTTGATGCAGGTGGCCGGGCGGGCCGGGCGGGCCGAGCTGAAGGGCGAGGTGATCATTCAGACGCAGTATCCCGATCACCCGCTCTATGCCGCACTGGTCCGGCACGATTACCCGGGCTACGCCGCGACGCTGCTCAAGGAGCGCGAGCAGGCCGGTTTCCCGCCCTATGCCTTCCAGGCCATGCTGCGTGCCGAAGGGCCGGAGATGTCGGACTCGATCGCTTTCCTGAAGGCGGCGGCGGCCTTGCCGGTGATCGCCGAGCACGAAAACGTCATCATCTACGATCCGATTCCGATGCGGATGGCGCGTCTGGCCAATCTCGAACGCGGCCAGTTGCTGGCCGAGTCGCACTCCCGGCCAGCCTTGCAGGCATTCTTGCCGGCCTGGCGGGAGGCTATCGAAGGGCTGAAAGCACCCTCGAAGTTACGCTGGCATATCGAAGTGGATCCCGCCGAGTTCTGATCGGCACGTCCCTTGCAGTGGAGTCCTCCCAATCCCTGTCAGGAGGACAGCATGAAAATCCAGGAATCGACGGTCAATCTTGCGGCCAGCCACGAAGCCAGTTACAGCCATTCGACTGAAATCAAGACGACACAGGACTTTCGCCAGTTGTTCAACAGTCTTGCCGCGAGCAGCGGCGAGGACGCCATTGCCGCCCGCAAGCGGGTCGAAAGGCTGCTGCAGTCCTTGGTCGATGCCATCCTGGCGGCAATCGACGGCAAGAAATCCGGGGAAAACCTTGCCGCCGACGATTGTTTGCCGGCAGAAAGCACCAGCCCGGCCGCCGGGCAGCGCATCCAGTGGTCGAAAAGCATCACCGAAACGGTCAGCGAGTCGGAAACGACCAATGTCTGCGGTCAGGGCTGTGTGAAGACAGCCGATGGCCGGCAGATCAATTTCGATTTCTCGCTCGATCTGGCCCGCGATTACCGTAGTACCAAGAGCAGCAGCGAGTCGGGCAGCATGGCCTTGCACGATCCCCTGGTGCTCAGTTTCGACGGTAAATCCTGCGAGCTGACCGATGAGCGGATCTGCTTCGATCTGAATGCCGATGGTCGTGCCGAACAAATCCCCGGTTTGGGCGCGAGCAGCGGCTTCTTGGTCTTCGATCGCAACGGCAACGGCAAGGCGGACAACGGCAGCGAACTGTTCGGTGTCGCCAGCGGCAACGGCTTTGCCGATCTGGCCCAGCTCGACAGCGACCATAACGGCTGGATCGATGAAGCCGACCCGGCCTACCAGCAACTGGCCATCTGGTCGGGCGACCGCTTCAGTTCGCTGAGTCAGCGTGGTGTCGGTGCCTTGTACACCGGTGCCGTGGAGGCGCCGTTTTCACTGAAAAACAGCGACAACGAATTGCTTGGCCAGATTCGTGCCGCCGGCGTCTATTTGTCCGAATCCGGTGAGGTCGGGAACCTGCAGCAGGTCGATCTGGCCGTATCAGCGCCGTCGGCCGGCGAGCAGCAACCAGCTCAAGGCCAGCAGTTGGCCGCCTAAGATGCCGAAGAAGGCCATCCGGTAAGCTGTTTCAACCAGCCAGCCGGCGGCCTGCAGGACATCGACCAGGCCGCCGATGCCCCATTGCAGGCCGAAAGCACCAGCGAAGGCGGCCAGGTTCAGCGCCGTATTGGCCCGCCCCGAGAGGGCGGGGGGAAAGGCCTGGGCGACCAGCGAATAGCCGATGTTGGACAGTGAAAAGCAGGCACCCAGCAGTGGCCAGAGCAGGTTGCCGGCAAGTTGCGGGGCGCTGCAGACCAGTCCGAACCCCGCCGTGGCCAGCAGCATTGCAGAACGGTAGATGCGTTCCAGCGAGATGCCGCGATGGACCAGTGCCGTGGCAAAAAAGCCCATGAACAGGAAGCCGCCGAGCATCGCTCCGCTGATCAGGGTCAGCCGGGAGGCGACCTCGGTGCGGCTCATGCCTTCGAGCACCATCATCCAGCGCGAGGCCCACAGACCCTGGATGGCCATGAAGCCGCCGGTGAACCAGAAGGCCATCGGGGCATAGCGCCAGAAGTGGGCACTGACGAAGACCATCCGGACGCCCGCCAGTTGGGCCGCCAGGCCGGTACCGGGGGCGCTGGCGTTCTTGTTCTCGTTGGCCTTGTCGGGAGCGAGCAGCCAGAGCAGGGCGGCGACCAGCAAAGTGGCCACGGCCAGGCCAAGGGCGATTTGGCGCCAGCTGGCAAAGTCGAGGGCGATTTCCAGCGGTTTCGACGCGGCCAGCGCACCGAGTCCGCCCGAGGCCATCACCCAGCCGGTCAGCGAGGCTTGCCGTTCGGGGGGAAACCACTGGCTGAAGGCTTTGAAGGAGGCCATCAGGCAGGCCGAGACGCCGAGTCCGATCAGGGCGCGGCCGATGGCCAGCCCGCTGAGGTGGTCGGACAGCGCGAAGATGCCGGCGCCGGCCGCCGCCAGCAAGAGCAGACCGGCTTCGACACGGCGCGGCCCGAAGCGGTCGAGCAGCATGCCGAGGGGCAACTGGGCCGCACCGAAGGCAAGGAAGTAGGTGCTGGTCAGCAGGCCGAGCGCGTTGTCGCCGAGATTCAGCTCGCGGGCCAGCACCGGGCCGATCACCGCATTGGCGGTGCGATACAGGTAGGACAGGAAATAGCCGGCGGCAAAAGGCAGGAAAAGCCGTGTCCACAGGCGATGCGTTTCGTCTTGATGCAAGTCTCTCTCCAGTTTCACGTGGAACCCGTTGGTGGGTTCTCTTATGGGTTTTGCTGCAACCAGTTCAGGCGTTGTTGAATTTTCTGTAGCCATTGGCTGGCCAGGCCGGGGGCAGCTGCCAGCTTTTGAAGCGCCGCCGGAGGCGGCCGGTGGCTTTGCCAGAGCAGCATGGCTTCCGCCAGGCTGAGCGAGTCAGCCGGCCGGCTCTGCAGTTCCAGCGTATCGCCCGGGCCGACCCGACCGGGGGTGACGACTCGCCAGTACCAGCCAGTCAGGCGATGCTCGGCAATAAAAGCAGCCATCCCGTCGCAAGCGAAGCGCTCGTCGATTTTCCAGCAGGGATTGCGCGGCTGGCAGACTTGCAGCCGGGCACTGCCCAGTTGCCAGATGTCGCCGATATGTACCGCTGCTTCATCCAGATCTGGGGTGGAAATGTTTTCACCCAGGCTGCCGGCGACCAGTTGGCTTGCGGCATCGGGAAAGCGAGCGGCCAGCCGGGCGTAATGGGCGGCCGGGTAGAGATGAACGGCTTTCTCCGGGCCGCCATGAACCCGGCGGTCGGCCTGCTGGTCGCCGGCGAAGCCTTCAGGACCGAGTTCGAGCGCCGCATCGACCGGCTGCTTGTAGATGCCGGTCGGGCGACCGGATTCGGGCAGGGGACGGATAGCGCCGATGAAGAGGGAGACATGTGCCATGGTCGGGTGATTTTGCCATCAATCCCAGAGCCAGGCGGCACCGCGCACCCCCGAGGAATCCCCATGAGTCGGCGGCACGATTTTGTTGTAAACGACGTCGGAAAAAACATGCGGCGCGCAGTAGGCAGGCAGATTGCGGTACAGCCGCTGCATTTTCGACAGGCCGCCGCCGAGCACGATGACCTGCGGATCAAGGATGTTGATGACGCCAGCCAGAGCGCGTCCCAGGCGGGCTTCGTAACGCTGCAGCGTGGCCTCGCAGGCGCTGTCGCCGGCCTCGGCCAGTTGCTCGATCCGCTCGGCAGTGAGTTGCTGGCCGGTGTGCCGGAAGTGGTCGCTGGCCAGCGCCGGCCCGGATACATAGGTTTCGATACAGCCCTTGCGGCCGCAGTAGCAGGCGGGGGCGGGCAGATCGATGGCGGTTGGGCCGGGCAGGGGATTGTGTCCCCATTCGCCGGCAATCGCGCCGGCACCGGTCAGGACCCGTCCATTGACCACGAT
This sequence comes from Azonexus sp., assembly GCA_036726285.1. Classification (GTDB taxonomy): domain Bacteria; phylum Pseudomonadota; class Gammaproteobacteria; order Burkholderiales; family Rhodocyclaceae; genus Azonexus. The sequence goes on along the minus strand of DAIMCQ010000021.1, from coordinate 11,915 downwards.
GCCGCCGCCGACACCGGTACCGAGAATGACGCCGAAAACGATCTCGGCGCCTTGTCCGCTACCGTCGGTGGCTTCGGACAAGGCGAAGCAATTGGCATCGTTGGCCAGCCGGATTTCCCGGCCCAGCCGTTGCTGCAGGTCGCCGCGCAGGGGGCGGCCGATCAGGCAGGTCGAGTTGGCATTCTTGATCAGGCCGCTGGCCAGCGCTTCGGCCCCCGGAATCGCGATGCCGACGCTGCCTGGCCGGCCCAGTTCGGCTTCGGCCTGCTCGACCAGGCGGCTGATCGCCTCGACAGTGGCGCGGTAGTCGCCCTGCGGCGTGGCGACGCGACGGCGCAGGCATTCGCGGCCGTCATCGCCCAGCGCGATGATCTCGATCTTGGTGCCGCCGAGGTCGATACCCAGCCGCATCAGACGCGGACCGCGATGCCCTTGACGTTGCCGTAGGTGGTGGTCAGCGTGCGCAGGACGCTGGCCCCGGCTTCGAGCAGCAGCATGAAGAGATTGCGCTCGGAATACAGGCAGACCGGGCCGTTGATGCCGTACTTCTTGATCATCGGCGGAGCCAGTTCGGTGAAGCGTTCTTCGACCTCGATATCCTGCCCGGCATAGCCTTCGCTCAGTTCGGAATGCAGGCCGAGAATGGAAATGTAGAGCTTGCCGCCGATCTTCAGATGCAGGAGCAGGCTGCGCACGACACGGCGGGCTTCGTCGTAGGGCAGGCTGCACAGGTCGCGGCGTAAAACGATGATGTCGAAAGGGCCATCCGCCAGCGTTGTCGGCAGCTCGGGAACGGGGCTGGCCAAAAAGGACATTTCCTCGCGCAGCCCGGCGGCCAGGATGCGGCCTTCGGCATCTTGCTGCCGCTCCGGCCGATCGGCGACGGTCACTACGGCGCCCATGCGGGCGAACTGGGTGGCCAGCTCGCAGCGCCCGGCCGGCATCACCAGCACCGAGACCTTGCGATCGACCCGCTGTCGCTTGATGCATTCTTCCAGCGCATAGCGCTCCAGCTCGTCCGTGCCTGTCTCCAAGGGATTGGCGGTAAGATGGGCATTCATGTGTTTACTCCCTTTTCGGCCCATTTTGCATGAAGGCCGAGTGCTATGACAACCTGAAACACCAAAGGAAACCCGATGTTGGTCCGATTCGAATCAAGTGAAACGGCAGAAGTGCTGATGTTTGCCGAGACGGCGAAGATGCTTTTGCAGGCAATCGGCAAGGAAACAACGGCGCGTGGCACCTTTACCCAGCCAGAAATGCTGGCCGCTGCGGAAGCGCTGCGTCAGGCCGTGGCCCAGTCCGAAGCGGCGCAGCCGCCGGTCGACGAAGACGAGGAACTCGACAAGAAACGCAAGGAACCGGTGGTCGTCCTGCGCCAACGTGCCTGGCCGCTGATCGACATGCTGGAAAGAACGGCGCGGGCTGGCAGCAAGGCCCACATCGTCTGGGAAGCCAGCGCCGATTTCTGAACGGCGTTCGACCCGGCTCAGAAGAGCTCGATGTCGTCGCCCTGTTCCTTCATTTCCGCCATGTAGTGCTCGATGGCTGCCTTGACCGGCATGCCGTGCATGACGGCATCAAACATGGCGATTTCCTCGCGGGTCGAGTATTTGGCCTTGATCCTGTCCTGCAGGCCGACCCATTCGGTCGGGTTGAACAGGCGCCGGTTGTCGCCAACCAGATTGCTCAGGTCTTCCAGGCTCAGCCCGACATGGGCCAGGCGCTGCACCAGCTTGTCGTAGAACTGGAAGGCGATGATGGCCTGGTGCACCATGCTCGATACGTGCTCGGAGACACCGCTCAGGCTTTGCTTGGCCTGGCCGACGATCCCGTCGTCGGGCAGTGTCTGGACGGTATCCGAAATGCTCCGCATGTAGCCGGCCATCGTGGTGAAGGAGTCGGTCAGTACTTCCACCGACGAGTTGCTGTCCTTCATCGCCGCTTCGATCTGCATCGCCGCCAGCTCCAGCATCAGTACAGTTTCGCGGACCTGACTCCAGTTCAGGTCGGGGGCGTGGGCCGATGTGCCGCGTGGCGGACGGATCTCTTCTTGCATTGTTTTTCCTCTGATTCGGGCCGGCCCACTATAGCGCAACAGCCGCCGGCCGCTCCAGCACGACGTAGTGCTTGCGGACGGCTTGCAGGACTTCGAAGCAGCCGGTGAATCCGGCCGGGATGACACCTGCTTCGCCGGGGCCGAACTCACAAGCCTTGCCGTTGGTATCACTGATCCGGATGCGGCCTTCTATGACGCAGAAGAATTCGTCCTTGCCTGGCGCGAAGGCAATGTTCCAGGCGCCGGGTTCGCAAGCCCAGATCCCGGCCGAGAGATCGCCGGCGGGGGCAAGAAAATACTCCGCGGTGGTGCGTAGCGGGTTGCCGCTGACCAGACGGTCCGGGCGCGGACGGTCGTGGCTGGGCGGCGGGGTGCTTTGGGAAAAGGCGATCAGTTCGGGCATGGGCGTTCAGGGCGGGTTTTTCAAGGACGACGGGCGCAAATGGCGGCGCTCATCTTAATTTGGCCGGATAATTTGCGCATGCGTTTCTTCTGCAAGCTGCTTCCTGTCCTGCTGGCGAGTCTTTCCGCGGCGATTGCCGCGCCCATCGTCGCTGTCGATGTCGGCCATGGCCTGAAGGACAGGGGCGCGATCAGCGCCCGCGGGCGTAGCGAGTTCGAGTTCAACCGGGTGTTGGCCGGCGTGCTGGCCGATGTTTTGCGCGAGAAGCATCTGGCGGTTCGCGAGATCAATTTCGCCGGCGATATCGGCAGCTTGGTCGAGCGTCCGAAACAGGCGGCAGGCAGCGATTTCTTCATCGCCATCCACCACGACTCGATCAGCGAAAACTGGCTGAAGTTCTGGGACTGGGATGGCAGCGAGCAGAGCTATACCGAGGTCAAGCGCGGCTTCGGCATATTCGTCTCGGCCCAGAACCCGGACCTGGTCACCAGCTTGCGTTGTGCTTCGAGCATGGGGGCGATGTTGCGTCTGGCCGGCTTCACGCCTTCGCCCTGGCACGGGCGGCGCCATATTGCGGCCGATAGCGAGAACGGCGTCTGGTATTACGACAATCTGGTGGTGTTGTACCGGACGACCTTGCCGGCGGTATTGTTCGAGGCCGGCGTCATCAAGCATCGCGAAGAAGAGCTGGAATTGCTCGACGGCGAGCGTCAGACGCGGATGGCCGATGCGCTGGCAAGCGGCATTGCCGCCTGCCTGTCGGTCAGAGAAAAATCGGTTCCGGCGTCAGAGTGACGCCGAAGCGCGTCCGCACATCGGCTTGAACGGCTGCCATCGTCCGTTTGACATCGTTGCCGGTGGCGCCGCCGCGATTGACCAGTACCAGCGCCTGTTTTTCATACATGCCGACCGGCCCCAGATCCTTGCCTTTCCAGCCGGCTTGTTCGATCAGCCAGCCGGCGGCCAGCTTCATCCGGCCATCCGGCTGCGGGTAGCAGGGCAGGGTGGGATGCGCCGCCTTCAGCGCAGCGGCGGTGGCAGCATCGACCACCGGGTTGTGGAAGAAGCTGCCGCTGTTGGGGACGAGTGCCGGGTCGGGCAGCTTGCGCTGGCGTACGGCGATGATCGCCTGGGCGACTTCCTGCGGCGTCGGCGTGGCAATCGCGTACGCAGCCAGTTCCTGCGCCACGTCGGCGTAGCGGATATTGGGCTGCCAGGCTTTGGCCAGGCGGAAGGTCACCGAAACGATCGCCATCCGGCCATCCAGGTGCCAGCCCTGCTGCTTGAACAGGCTATCGCGGTAAGCGAAGCGACAGCTTTCGAGGTCGAAGCTGACGAATGCCTGTTTGTCGAAATCCCAGGCGGTCAGGGAGTGGAAGCACTGGCCGACTTCCAGCCCGTAGGCGCCGATATTCTGGATCGGTGCGGCGCCGACCGTGCCGGGAATCAGGCTGAGGTTTTCCAGGCCGGGCCAACCCTGTTGCAAGGTCCATTGCACGAAGTCGTGCCAGTTCTCGCCGGCGCCGGCTTCGATGTACCAGGCCTCTTCGTCTTCCTGCAACAGCCGCTTGCCGGGGATCGCCATGTGCAACAGCAGGCCTGCGAAATCGCCGGTCAGCACGAGATTGCTGCCGCCGCCGAGGATGAAGCGCCGCTCGGCGCGCAGTGCCGGATCGGTCAGCTGGGCCGGATCGTTGATTTTCAGGTAACGCGCCGCCTTGCCGGGCAGGGCGAGGGTGTTGAAGGGCGCGAGGTTGACGGCGGTGGCGAGCTTCATGTGCTCATGCGCCGAGGCGTTGTGCCACCGTTTCCGGCTGCGCCGCCGCCCGCCTGCCGGCGTGCAGTTCGGCAGCGCTCAGGAGACCGTCGAGGTCGAAATGGAGGTATGGGTGGCGGGGCATGGCGGCAGGGGAGATTTGTCAGAGGCGCGATTATCGCCCGCGTCGAGGCTTTCGGTCACATTCCTTGCGCTGAAACTGCCATGACATTGCCCTCGCCCAAGGCACAGGGGGCGGAATCGGCGACAATCCTGCCGACCTTTTGGCCTATGCAGATCTGCTGCTGGCGGGGAAGGGGAATGCGGGGGCGTAAGCCGGGCCTGCCGCGATGTTTCCGGGAGCGCGGCAAGCTTGATGGAAGCGGTATTTGTGCTGTCCTTGCCAGGCTGGACGAGCGGATTGCTGCATGCTTTGCTTAGGCTGCCAGCCATAGCGCAAGTGGACAGGTATTCCCGTCAGCGGTGGAAGAGGGGATCAGTCGGTGCGCCGGGATGCTTTGCCGGCAGTGAGCAATCGGAGTCAGGATTTCATCTGCCGCGTCGCGCATAGTGCCGGCCATGGATAGAGGAAGAATGATGAGCGAAACCAGGGCAACAGCGTACGCGGCACGATTCGGCCGGGTCCTTGATTACATCGAGGCCCATCTCGACGAGAGCCTGAGCGTGGAGCAACTGAGCCAGGTCGCCAATTTCTCCAAATTCCATTTCCATCGGCAATTCGCCGAATTTGTCGGGACCAGTGTCGGGCGTTACGTCCTTCTGTTGCGGCTGCGGCGAGCCAGTTACCAGCTCGCCCTGAACCGGCGGCGGAAGGTGATCGACATCGCGCTGGATACCGGCTTTGAAAACCCGGAATCGTTTTCCCGTGCTTTCAGGAACACCTTCGGCAAGTCGCCCTCTGCATTCAGGCGCGCGCCGGACTGGGTGTCGTGGCACGAGCGTTATCGATTCCGCATTCCGGAAAGGAAGAGAAACATGCAGGTTGAAATCGTCAATTTCACCACGACCTTGCTCGCGGTGCGCGAACATCGCGGCCCGGCCGAGCGCGTCAATGAGTCGGTCGGTGAGTTCATCGCCTGGCGCCAGCAGAGCGGTCTGTCACCCAAACAGAGCAGCCGGACTTTCGGCATTGCCTACGACAATCCCGATACGACGGAGCCGGATCGCTTCCGTTTCGACATCGCCGGCGAGGTGCTGGCCGAGGTCCCGTCCAATGCCCTGGGCGTGCTCACCAAGCGGCTCCCCGGCGGCCGTTGTGCGCGGGTGCGGCACTTCGGTTCGCATACCCGGATCGGCGAAAGCATCTACCCGCTTTACCGCGAGTGGTTACCGGAGAGCGGCGAGGAACTGCGCGATTTCCCGCTCTATTTCCATTACCTGAACCTGCTGCCGGATACGGCCGAGGCTGATCTGGTGACGGATATCTACCTGCCGTTGAAGTAGCGCAGCATCAAGCAGACAGAAAAACGGCCCCGCGCGCGGGGCCGTTTTTGTGGAGCCAGTCGCGGATCAGAGCAACGGGGCCAGCCAGTATTCGGCATCCTTCACCGACATGTTCTTGCGTCTGGCCCAGTCTTCCAGCTGGTCGCGGCCAATTTTCGGGATGGCGAAATAAGCTGCCGCCGGGTGGCCGATGTAGAAGCCGGACACCGCCGCGGCCGGAGTCATCGCGCAGGACTCGGTAAGCTGCATGCCGGCGTTGGCCGGCGCATCGAGCAGGGCGAAGAGTTCGCGCTTGGCGGTGTGGTCGGGGCAGGCCGGATAACCCGGGGCCGGGCGGATGCCAGCGTACTGTTCATTGATCAGCGCATCGTTGTCCAGCCCTTCCTGATCGGCGTAGCCCCAGTAGTGAGTGCGGACTCGCAGATGCAGCCATTCGGCGGCGGCTTCGGCCAGACGGTCGGCCAGCGACTTGAGCATGATGGCCGAGTAGTCGTCGTTGGCGGCTTCGAATTCGGCCACCTTGGCATCGATGCCGAGGCCGGCGGTGACCGCGAAGGCACCGACGTAATCGCGTTCGCCGATGTAGTCGGCGAGGGCGACGTTGAAGCGTCCCTTCGGTTGCTTGTGTTGCTGGCGCAGGCCGACCCAGCGGGTCAGTTCGGTACTGCGGGTCTCGTCGCTGTAGATGATGATGTCTTCATTGTCGCGACCGGCCGGGTAGAGGCCGAACACGGCGCGCGCCTGCAGCCAGTTTTCACTGACGATCCGGCCCAGCATCGCCTTGGCATCGGCAAACAGCTGACGGGCCGTTTCGCCGACGACTTCGTTTTCGAGGATGGCCGGATAACGGCCGGCCAGATCCCAGCTCTGGAAGAAGGGCGACCAGTCGATGAACAGCGCGAGGTCCTCGAGTTCGAGATCGATCGCCTGCAGGCCGAGCTGCTTGGGAATGGTCGGGGTATATGGCTCGTTCCACGTGAAACGGTTGGCGCGGGCTTCTTCCAGCGTGACCAGCGTGGCGCCCTTGCGGCCGGCGTGCTCGCTGCGGACGGCTTCGTATTCGGCGACGATTTCGGCCTTGTAGCCATCGCGCTGGTCGGTGGACAGCAGCTTGGTGGCGACGCCGACGGCGCGCGAAGCATCCGGCACATAGACCACCGCACCCTCGTAGTTGGGGGCGATCTTGATGGCGGTGTGGGCCCGGCTGGTTGTGGCACCGCCGATCAGCAGCGGCTGCTTCAGACCAAGGCGCTGCATTTCGCTGGCGACGTGGGCCATTTCTTCGAGCGACGGGGTGATCAGGCCGGACAGGCCGATGATATCGACGCGATGTTCGAGCGCCGCCTTCAGGATGTTGTCGCAACTGACCATGACGCCCAGATCGACCACGTCGTAGCCGTTACAGCCGAGCACGACGCCGACGATGTTCTTGCCGATGTCGTGCACATCGCCCTTGACCGTGGCCATCAGGATCTTGCCCTTGCTGCCCAGGCCGGTGCGGGTCTTTTCCGCTTCGATGTAGGGCAGCAGGTGGGCCACCGCCTGCTTCATGACGCGGGCCGATTTGACCACCTGCGGCAGGAACATCTTGCCGGCGCCGAACAGGTCGCCGACCACGTTCATGCCGTTCATCAGCGGGCCTTCGATGACGGCGAGCGGCGGCTTGCCGGCGGCCTCGAGCTGGGCGCGGACTTCTTCGGTATCGGCCACGACGAAATCGGTGATGCCTTTGATCAGCGCATGTTCAAGGCGCTTTTCGACCGACTGTTCGCGCCAGCTCAGGTCCGGGCCGCTATCCTTGGCCTTGCCTTCCTTGACGGTCTGGGCGAACTCGACCAGCGCCTCGCCGGCTTCCGGGTGACGGTTGAGCACGACATCCTCGACCTTCTGGCGCAGGGTGGGTTCCAGGTCGTCGTAGATGCCAAGCATGCCGGCATTGACGATGCCCATGGTCATCCCGGCCTGGATGGCGTGGTAAAGGAAGACGGTGTGGATGGCTTCGCGCACCGGGTCGTTGCCACGGAAGCTGAACGAAACGTTGGAGACGCCGCCGGAAATGTGGGCATGCGGCAGGTTTTTCTTGATCCAGCGCACCGACTCGATGAAATCGACGGCGTAGTTGTCATGTTCAGGGATGCCGGTGGCGATGGCGAAGATGTTGGGGTCGAAGATGATGTCTTCGGCCGGGAAGTCTATGCTCAGCAGCAGTTCGTAGGCACGCTGGCAGATTTCCGTCTTGCGGGCGTAGGTATCGGCCTGGCCCTTTTCGTCGAAGGCCATGACGATGACCGCGGCGCCGTAGCGGCGGGCCAGCCTGGCCTGTTCGATGAACTTGGCTTCGCCTTCCTTCATCGAGATCGAATTGACGATACCCTTGCCCTGGATGCATTTCAGGCCGGCTTCGATGACTTCCCACTTCGACGAGTCGATCATGATCGGCACGCGCGAAATGTCCGGCTCGGAGGCGATCAGCTTGAGGAACTTGTCCATCGCGGCGACCGAGTCGAGCATCGCCTCGTCCATGTTGATGTCGATCACCTGGGCGCCGTTCTCGACCTGCTGACGGGCCACCGCCAGCGCATCGTCGAAGCGGCCTTCGAGGATCATCCGGGCGAAGGCCTTCGAACCGGTGACGTTGGTTCGCTCGCCGACGTTCACATAGAGCGAGTTGGCGCCGACGTTGAAGGGTTCGAGACCGGACAGGCGCAGTTCCTTGGCCACGGCGGGGATGTTGCGTGGCGCGACGCTGGCGACGCGACGGGCAATGGCCGCGATATGTTCGGGCGAAGTGCCGCAACAGCCACCGACGATATTGACGATGCCGCTCTTGGCCCAGCTTTCGATTTCGTCGGCCAGCATGTCGGCGGTTTCGTCGTAGCCGCCGAAGGCATTGGGCAGGCCGGCATTGGGGTGGGCCGAAACATAGCAGTCGCAGACGCGGGAGAGTTCTTCGACGTATTGGCGCAGTTCCTTGGCGCCGAGCGCGCAGTTCAGGCCAAACGACAGCGGCTTGATATGGTTCAGCGAGTTCCAGAAGGCTTCGGCGGTTTGCCCGGAAAGGGTGCGGCCGGAGGCATCGGTGATGGTGCCCGAAATCATCACCGGCCAGCGGCGGCCGGTCCGCTCGAAGAAGCTTTCGATGGCAAACAGGGCGGCCTTGGCGTTCAGCGTATCGAACACGGTTTCGACCAGCAGGATGTCGGCGCCGCCTTCGACCAGACCGGCGATGGCTTCCAGATAATTGGCGACCAGCTCGTCGAAGCCGACGTTGCGGTAGCCGGGATCATTGACGTCCGGCGAGATCGAGGCAGTGCGGCTGGTCGGCCCGAGGACGCCGGCGACGAAGCGCGGCTTGGCCGGATCGGCGGCGGTGAATTCGTCGCAGAGCAGGCGGGCCAGGCGGGCGCCTTCGAAATTGAGTTCGTAGACCAGTTCGGCCAGGTTGTAGTCGGCCTGCGAAACGGCGGTCGAATTGAAGGTACAGGTTTCGAGGATGTCGGCACCGGCTGCGAGGTATTCGCGGTGGATGCCGCCGATCACGTCCGGCCGGGTCAGGACCAGCAGATCGTTGTTGCCCTTGAGGTCGTGCGGGTGATCCTTGAAGCGCTCGCCGCGGTAATCGGCTTCCTGCAGCCCATGGCGCTGGATCATGGTGCCCATGGCGCCGTCGAGGACGAGCAGGCGTTGGGCGAGCAGGGTGGAAAGTTCGGCGGTACGGTTGGGCTGCATCTGGATCACCTCGGCAAAGCTGAATTACACCGGGGACGCCGCAAAAACAAACGGCGCCACAAACCGGATTCGGGTTTGCGAGCGCCGTTGATCATTGCCGAGCCTGGCCCCGTTTCAGGGTCGCAGCGCTCCTCGGCAGAGGCGCTAGTTTACTGGTCGCCGTGCGGACTGCCAAGTACCTTGATTTATTTAGCCTTTCATCGCGACCCGGCGGGAGGTCTTGCTGACCGTGCGGCGAGTCAGGTCGAAATGCACCATGAAATAACTTTCTTCACTGGGCAGCATCCCTTCGACCCGCCATTCCCAGACCGCTTCGCCCAGATTGTCGAAGACGACCTTGCTGGCCGGCATCCCGAACAGACGGCGGATTTCGTCACCGCTCATGCCGGGGCGAACCCGGGCGTAATTGGCTTCATTCAGCACCTGTTCCAGCTTCTGCACGACCTGGTCGCGGCCGATGGTGATCATGTAGCAATGCACGCCACTGGGTTGCCGGCTGTATTCCCAGGTAACACTGCCATCCGGGTTGCCGAATTCGTGACCGGGTTGGCCGAGGCGCTGGCGCACCTCGTCGGCGGTGCTGATGCCGGGCTTGATGCTGGGCAGGTTGACGGCATCGCAGGCCGGCAGAAGCACGGTGGCGATGGCGGCAGTGGCGGCGGAGATCCATTTGGCGAGCGGCATGCGGCAAGTTTAAGCTTTTCGCTTGCGGCTTCGCTAAGATTGCGCATTCCCGAATTCACCGGCATCCGATGCAACATCTCGATCCCCTGGCCGCCTACGCCTTCATGCAGCAACGCCCGGAAGCCGTGCTGGTCGATTGCCGTACCGAAATCGAATTCCTCTATGTCGGCCATCCGGTCGGGGCCGAGCATGTCGCCTGGCAGGAGGCGCCGGACTGGGAAATCGATCCGGGCTTTGTCGATAACGTCAAATATCTGCTCCGGGGCAATCTCGAACGCCCGGTGCTGATCATCTGCCGCAGCGGCCATCGCTCGCTGCATGCCGCCGATGCATTGGAGACGGCCGGCTTTGCCAACGTGATCAACGTTCTCGAAGGTTTCGAGGGCCATCGCGATGAAAACAATCATCGCGGCACGCTGGGTGGCTGGCGCTTCCGTGGCCTACCGTGGCAGCAGACCTGAGCGGCGATGGGCAAAGGCCGCCAGGCCACCCAGGCTCATCAGCGTGATCATGCCGAGCGACAAGGTCAGGGTCGAACCCCAGAGTAGCGGCACCAGGATGGCCGCAGCGAAACTGTTGCAGCTGGACTGGAAGAAGGTCTGGCAGGATGCAGCCAGACCGCGTTGTTCGGGAAATGGGTCAAGGGCCAGGATGGTCAGGCAGGGCATGGCCAGCGACATACCCAGCGTATAGACGAATATCGGCAGGACGCTCCACGGCAGGGCCGGCGGCAAGGCCAGGTTGAGGCCGAGATTGATCACGGCGGCACTGACCATCAGCAGGTAGCCGAGGTTGATCGTCTGCGGCAACGAGCGTTTTCCCGCCAGGCGCCCGGAGAGCCATGAACCGCCCATCAGGCCGCTCATGGCCGGGCCGAACAACCAGAGAAAGCCGGTTTCCTCGACACCGAGATGCTTCATCAGGAAGACCGGCGCCGACAGCACGTAGATGAAGAAGCCGAGGAAGTTGGCGGAGACCGCCAGGCAGGCGAAGAGGAAGGGCGGTGAAGTCAGCACCTTCCAATAGGACTGGCCGAGGTAACTTGGCTTGAGCGATTGACGTCGGTCCGGCGGCAGGGTTTCCGGCAGCAGCTTCCAGCAGGCGACGCCGAGCACGATTGAAAACAGTACCAGGAAGGCGAAAACCGAACGCCAGCCGAACAGCGTCTGCAACCAGCCGCCGATTACCGGGGCTACCGCCGGGGCCAGGGCGAACATCATGGTGATTTGCGACATCAGGCGTTGGGCGGCGGCACCATCGAACAGATCGCGCACGATGGCCCGGCTGATGACGATCCCGGCCCCCGCCGTGACGCCCTGCATGGCTCGCCAGAACCACAGGTGCTCGATGCGGGTGGCCAGGGCGCAACCGGCCGAAGCCACGCCGAACAGGACCAGCGCGGCCAGGATGACCCGGCGCCGGCCGAAGCGGTCGGAAATGGCGCCGTGCCACAAGGTCATCACTGCAAAGGCAAGCAGGTAGGCGGAGAGGGTCTGCTGCACTTGCAGCGGGCTGGCCCCGAGCTTCTCTGCAATATCGTGGAAGGATGGCAGGTAGGCATCGATCGAGAAAGGCCCGAGTGCCGACAGCGCCGCCAGCAGGACGGCAATGCCGCGCGGCGCGACTTTGGTGTCAGTCATGGGCAAGGCGGCGGTACTGGATGGCTTCGGCAATATGCGGGGCGCGAATGGTGTCGCTGGCAGCCAGGTCGGCAATCGTCCGCGCCACTTTCAGGATGCGATGCCAGGCCCGGGCAGACAGGTCGAGGCGGCTGATCGCCTGCTTGAGCAGAGCGGCGCCGGCTTCGTCGGGGATGCAAT
>DAIMCQ010000020.1:0-25149 GCA_036726285.1 Azonexus sp. | reverse complement strand
CCGGCACCGTTCGAACCGATCAGGGCGACGCGCTCACCGAGGCCGATTTCCAGGTTGATGCCGTCGAGTACGCGGGCGCGGCGAAAGGTCTTGGCTAGGTTCTTGAACTGGATCATGGGCGGGATTGTAGGTAGCCGAGTGCAGCTATCCTTGAACTTGGATCAAAAAACCAGCAGCGATTGTTCGCTCTGTGCGGCTGTTTGCGGGGACGCTGCATCGATCAGGGCAATTTGAGCAAGGAATTGCTCAGCCGGCAAGGGGCGGGAAAAAAGGAAACCCTGCCCGAAGTCGCAGCCGATGCGCTTGAGGGTTTCCAACTGCGCCGGCTCTTCGATGCCTTCGGCAACCACCTTCAAGTCGAAGCTGCCGGCCATCATGATCACCGCGTCGACCATGACGCGATCATGGGTGTCGTTGTTGATGTCACGCACGAATAGCTTGTCGATCTTGATGGCATCGACCTCGAAGCGCTTCAGATAGGACAACGAGGAATAGCCGGTGCCAAAGTCGTCGAGATAGGCCCGGCATCCCAATTGCCTGACATCGGCCAGCCAGTCCTGGGCTGCGCAGGCGTCGGTGACCAGCAGGCTTTCGGTGATCTCCAGGCCGATCCGGTCGGTCGGAATACCGTGCTCGGTGGCGATGGCGGCGATCAGTTTGGGGGGGAGACCATCGGGAATCTGGCGCGCCGAGACATTGATGGTGATGCGCAGGTCGTGACCCTGTGCCCGCCAGGCGGCGAGCTGCTGGCAGGCGGTACGCAGGCACCATTCGCCAATGGTGCTGATCAGTCCGGTCTCTTCGGCCAATCCGATGAAATTGTCGGGGGGGACCAAGCCGTGCACCGGGTGGAACCAACGGATCAAGGCTTCTGCACCGATGACGCGATGCTGCCGGATGTCGACAATGGGTTGGTAGAAAAGGCGGAATTCTCCGTGCTCGATGGCTTGCCGAAGATCATTGGTCAGTTGGTGGCGGTGTTTGATGGCATGTGCCATGGATGGATCGAACAGCCGCCAGGTCCGGCCGCCCGATTGACGGGCATGGGTTTGGGCCAGTTCGGCATTGCTCAGCAACATGGCCAGGTTGTCGGCGTCCAAAGGAAAGAAGGCTGCACCGATGCTGGCCCCCAGGCAGGCCTCCTGATCATCGATCATGAACGACTCGCCGAGTTGCTTGACCAGGCGTTGGCAGATTTTCTCGATGGTCGAGAGATGATTCGCACCCGGCAGCACGACGGCAAATTCATCGCCGCCGATCCGGCTGAGCCAGTCGGTTTCTTTCAGGCTGGCGGCGATGCGGGCCCCCATGCCGATCAGGATATTGTCGCCGGTGGTGATGCCGAGCGCATCGTTGATCTGCTTGAAGCCGTCGAGATCGATGAAAAGCAGGGCAAATGGCTCATCGGGGTGGCTGGCGATCTGTTCCTTCCAGTAATTTTCGAAACCTTGCCGATTCGGCAGGCCGGTCAGGTGATCGTTGGTCGCCAGGCGGCGGGCGATACTCTCCGATTTCCTTCGTTCGGTGACATCGCTGACGATGCCTTGTACAACGTCTTCGCTGATCGGGGTCAAGGAAAGGTTCAGCCAGCGCGAGCCGAGGGCCGGGTGTGATAACTCGAAATCCTCGGCCAGTCCGACGCTGCGGCTCAGGCACTGTTCGATGAATGCAACCAGTTGTGCCGGATTCAGCCAGGGGAGTGCGGTCAGCGAGTAGCCCTGGCCTTTGGTCGGTGGTGGCAAGGCGCAGAGCCGGGACATGGATCGATTGTAGGAGTCGATAAGTCCGGTTCGGTCCGCCACGAAAATGCCGGACTTGGCTTTGTCGAAAATACTCCGGTATTTCAGGTTGTCGACTTCGTGTTGCAGGCGTAACGCTTGCTCTTGCTTGATCGTACTGACAAGTCGGGCGCAAAGGGCATTGATGTCCGAGGTCAGGTTGCCGAGGACGTTTTGTTCGTGCCCGCGCGGGGCCGCGAGTTGCGTACCCGAGGTGGCATCGTGTTCGGTCAGTCGTTTCGACAAGCTGATGATCGGCTTGATGACCTGGCGGGTGACCTGCAGCACGACGGCAATCGCCAGTCCGAGGATGAGCAGTCCGATGGCAACGGCCATGCGCTGCTGGCCGGCCGCAATGGCCTGCTCGATGACCTCCGGGTCGAGGCTTAGCGTAATGTTGCCCAAGACCTGATTGGGATCGAAGGGGGAAACAATATCGCGCTGTAGTGGCTGATCGCGTTTTGTCCGGTCGTGGCTTGCCGGTCGCTCGATCCAGGCCAGTTCCTGTTGATGCGTTCGAATGATGACGCGGCGTATTTCGCGCGCTTTCAGCAAGCCTTGCGCGACTTCCCTTGCCAGGGTCTCGTCGTTGACGAAGCTGGCGATGCGTACCGTGTTTTCGACCGTGTCGAGTAGCTCACCGAGGCGTTTGTAGGCATCGCGTTCGCTTTCAAGAGCCAGCAGAAAGGAGAGCAGCAATACGGTGAGGCCGCCGACGACCAGGGTGATTGCGATAATGCCGCTGGCTGTGCGAAAGAGCAGGCTTTTCCGCCACCAGGCTGTCATTTGCTTCCCAATTCGAAGACGATTTGCAGCCGACGGTCGACCTTGCTGCGATCAAGATAGCCGATCGTTCTCGGGCTGTTGAGCAGGATCTCGATCAGTTGTTCGCTGTTGTCGACTTGCCGCGGCGGGCTGACCCGGCCGGTGAAGAGCAATCTGGCCCAATAGGCATTGATTTCCGCCGAGGTTTTGCCGATCAGGCGTTCGTAGAAAATATTTCGTTCGGCGGATTGCATCGGCAAGTCCACGGGTTCGGCAATTTGCCCGCCGGCCAATTGTCGATAGCGGCCGAGGAAGATATTGATGACCTCGCTTTTGTTCAAGGCACCGAATCCGTTTTCGCTACGCGCAACCACGACGATATCCGCCTGGGCCGGGAAGATTACCAGCAGGCAAATCGCGAGGCAGCTTAGTAAGCGAAGGCGCATGGTCGATCAGAAGATATAGTCGAGAACCAGCGAAAAAACCTTGGTTTGCCCGTCCCAGTTGCTGCGTTCGTCGCGAAACGGAAAGATCGATGCCGCTTTGCCACGGATCAGATCGACCTGGAATTTCAGATCGACGTTGGTTTGCATGTCCCAACGCACGCCCAGCGAGGTGGTTTGCTGCTGACTGTGGCTATCGGCCAGTACGGCAGATACGCCGGCATTCAGCACGTCGAGACCGGCAGCGGGGGGAATGCCGCTGCTCATGTTGCGCGGTTTCGAGCGTATCCAGGAATAGCTGGCAAAAGGGGTGAACTGGTCAATTCGGTAGCCGGCCAGGAAATACCCGGCCTTCCAGTTCTGAAAGGCGGCCGTGCTGTGGTGAACGGTGCTCCACATGAACTGGGCCTGAAATGGACCGTTTTCATAGATCGAGCCGATTGAATCGAAACGACTTCGCGAGTGGGCGACATCGAGATGGCTGGCAGCGTTTGCCGCACCCGGGTAATACGCGGCTACGCTATTGAGTCCGGCGATCAGGTCGTTGATCGGGAGATCGTGTTTGAAATGGACTTCGGAACTACTCAGTCTGACCGTCCAGGGGCCACGTTGGAGCCCGATGCTGGCCCCGGCCATGCGTGACCCCTTGAGCGACCATTCGCGATCGGCGAGCGGCAGGGATTCGTTCAGCCATCCCAGATGCAGGCGGCCGCGCAGCAATGCGTCACCCAGCGGGGTCGTGAATTGGGCATCGCCGCCGTCGATGTGGGAAAAAGGCAGCAGACCGAAGAAATCGGTGACCGGGCGTACGGTCAAATAGGTGTATCCGACTTGGCGCGATTCGGAGAGAAGGTAGAAATCGGTGGCTAAACGGCCGAGGCGCAGGCTGAGGTTGCCGTTGAGGTCATAGCGGGCAAAGGCCCACATCAATTCGGGCGAATAGCTACCACCGTTGTGGTAGCGGGAGATGGCCTGGCCGACGAATGCCAGGCGCTGGGTTGCGTTCCAGTTGGCTTGCAGGCCGAGCAGGCTGTCGATATTGCCGTTCCAGCTTCCCTGGCTGCCATGCGGTTGCGACAGGTCGCGGACAAAGCCGGCCTCGCGGGAAGTCGAGCGGGTGGCCCCCAGGGTTCCAAAACCGTTCAGGCTAAAACTGCGCTCGGGCTCTTCGGCATGCAGAGCGGACTGGTGCGCCAGCAGCAGTGCCAATGCAAGGTTGCGAATTCCGGATGAATTTGTCATTTTCATCGATCGGTATTCAGCGTACCCGGTAGCCGCATTTCCATCACCCTTCGTGTTTTTGCGATCGTAGGCAACGTATCGAAATGCAAGATATCTGCGCCATCCGTGCGGCAGCCATGGTGAATCAATTTCGGCTGTCACGGTCACGCGGCAAATGGCATCAAGGCGTTGCGAACATTGATTTCGACCTTGTGGTCGGCTCAACGATTGGCATGAACTTTAATGCGCAATAGTCCGCAAAAATTGTATTTTTTGGGGAATTGTAAAAATTTTACGGTAAGGAAACAGTGTGAAGCGGGCTGCACCGGTTTGCAGCCCTTCGATTCCGCTCCAATGGGCGAGATGCGCCGCGAAAAGCAGCCTTCAGCCGTTCGGAGCGCCGGTTTTCCCAATCCTTGGCAGTGGGCTCTGCGCGGCCCACTGCTGTGCGCTACAGGAGCTTGGAGAGGCCCTTCACCTCATAGCGCAAGGCGCCGGTCGGGCAGACGTCGATGCACAAGCCGCAACGCGTGCAGTCCGGGCCAAGGCCCATCGTTTCGTCACTGGCGCGGCCCTTGATGGTGACGTCAAGGACGTGTGGCACCAGGCAGACTTTGCGGCAATCGCCTTCGTGGAAGCAGTGTTCGACGTGGTAGCTGACCCGGGTCGGCGACAGCGCACCGACAGCGCCGTAGGTCAGGCCGATCGGGCAGATGTAACGGCACCAGGCACGGCGCGAGTAGAAAATCTCGAACAGCAGCAGCAGCGCGATCCAGCCCAGGCTCAGGCCGGGGCCGTAGATCAGGGCGCGCGACAGGATGCCGGTCGGTGACAGCGTTTCGAAGACGGTGTAGCCGGTGACGATGGCGAGCAGGGAAAAGAGCAGCCAGAACACGGTGCGGGTACCGCGATGGAATTCGTGGTCGGTGACGATTTTCCTGGCAACCAGCTTGAGGTGCAGTGCTTCGGCCCATTCGGCCAGCAGGTGGTAGGGGCAGACCCAGGAACAGAAGCTGCGTCCGCCGAGCAGCACCCAGAGCAGAAAGACCGTGAAGGTGCCGATCACCAGATTGACGATGAGGTGCTTGTGGGCCAGTATCACCTGCAATGCCGAGTTGAGGTCGATCAGGTGGAAGCCGACGAAGCGCGAGGCGGTCAGTGCGCCTTCGAGAATCTGGATATCGAGCCAGAAAGAGACGACGAACAGCAAGTTGACGACGAGCAGCACCGCCCAGCGGCGGTTGCGCCACTTGTGGCTGATGACATGGTGGTCGCGGGCGTGCAGTTTTTCCTTGATATAGCGATCCTTGTCCTCGTATTTGAGGAACATGATCTGCTGCACCTTTTCCGAAACCTTCTCCGGTTTCTCCGGGGCTGCGCCGAGCATGCCCTTGAACAGGTCGATAAAGCGGCTCATCTCAGGCTTTCCAAAGGGCTTGGGCGTCAATGGCGATTGCCGTCGGCTCGACCGGGCAGACCATTTCGCAGACGCCGCAGCCGACGCAGGGTTCGAGAACGACCGGGGTCATCCGGGCGACACCGGTCGCATCCTTGATCGGGCGCAGCTCGATGGCATTGCCGATCGGACATTCGCGGACGCAGAGGTCGCATAGATCCAGATCGTAGGGATGGTCGCGCAAGGGGATCGGCTTCCAGCGGTCCACTTCCATGAAGCGCATCTTGCCGGTGAAGCCGTTGCCCCGGGCTTGTCCCTTGAAGCCCTTGCCTTGTACCGCCAGGCAGGCTTCTGGGCGGACCAGGCGGGCGAGGCCGGTCCGTTCCTTGAGATTGAGCGTACTTTCGGCATCCTTGGCCTTGGCCTTGAGGATCGGGGCGGCGGCCAGCTTGGCGCCTTCACGAACATCGAGGAAGGCCGGCTTGTCGTAGGTCAGGGCGCCGGTCGGGCAGGCCAGAATGCACTGCACCGCATCGCAGGAAAAATCGCAGGCTTGTTGCCTTGAGTCGATGTGCGGTACGCCCAGACCGAAGCCGTCGTCGATTTCGCCCAGTTTGATGGCCTGAACCGGGCAGACCTGGACGCACTGGCCGCATTTGATGCAGGACGACAGGAAATCGCTCTCGTTGAGCGCGCCGGGCGGCCGCAGCCTGGTATGACGGGCATTGACCACGGGCACGTAGCCGAGCAGCGAGAGACAGATGATGCCGCCGGTTAGTCCGACCGAGTGCAGAAACTTGCGACGGGCCTTCTGTGCCTTTTCCAGTGAAACGGCCGGCTTGGCCGGTTTCTTCGGACGGTCGGCGGGGGCGTTCATGGCTAGACGTTCCGGCTGGGCTTGACGAAGCGCGGTTTGTCGTCGCGCAGGATCAGGTCGGGTTTGGAGAAGGGCGCCAGGCGCTCGAGGAAATCGAGCAGTTCAAGCACTGGCGAACTGCGGAAAAAGCGGGCAATCGGCATTTCGATCCAGATCTGGTCGGCATAGGAATACAGCTCGTGCGGCTGGTCGCCGACGCCGTCGCCGTTGCGGTCGAAGCCCTGGAAGTCGTCCCAGTAGTTGCCTTCCCAGAAATTGCGTTCGTTATTGTTGTTGTCGCCACGGCCACCGTAGCTGACCTGGGTCAGGTTGCCCTCGAAAATATTGTCGCGCATGTTGTTGCCGCCGGTTTCGCTGTTGAACAGGATGCCGATGCCGTTGTAGGCGAAGCGGTTACCGTGTACTTCGATGGTGCTTTCTGGCTGGAAGGGGGACAGGTCGGAGCCGATGCCGATGCCGCAGTAGATGATCTCGTTGTTCTCGATCAGCGTGCCGGAGGCTTCCTTGAAACCGATGCCCATGCCGGTGGCGCCGGTGGCGTGGGAGATGACGTTGTTGCGCACGACGCCGCCCTCGGTGTACATGAAATAGACGCCGACCGCGTTGTCGTAGAACTGGTTGCCCTCGACGACATTGTCGTTGGCGAACATGAAATGGATCGAGTAGCGGCTGCGCCGGCCTTCATTGTTGCGGAAGACGTTCTTGTTCGAATACCAGGCCACCATGTCGCGCGAATCGATGATCTGGTTGTTCTCGATCAGGTTGTCGTGGCTGTACCACAGGCGCAGGCCGTCGCCGCGGACGCCCAGTTCGCGGTTCTTGGAGTGGATGCTGTTGCCGCGCAGCACGCTGTTGTTGGACTGCTTGAGGTCGATGCCGAACAGGCAGTTGTCGATGCGGACGTTTTCGATCAGGTTGTTGTTGCCGCGCACGTCGAGACAGGAGTCATCGGTGTCGTGCGAGTCGCCGGAGCCGGTCAGGTGGAGATTGCGCAACACCACATTGCCGGTGTTGAGCATCATCACCGTCCCCTTGTCGCCGGCGTCGATGGTCACCTGGCTATTGCCGTCGATGGTCAGCGGCTTGTCGATGCTGACCGGGCCGGCGTAGATGCCGGGTGGCGGTTTGAGGACCGAACCGGCGGGCGCCGCATCGATCAGTGCCTGGAAGGGCTTCAGGCCGTGCACGCGCTTGTCGCGCTCGGACAGCATGTAGGTCGGCTTCGGGCGGTCGATGTCGACCCGCGTCGACATGCCGGTGGTGCCGTTCAGCGGGCGTTCCTGCTCGGAAATGCCGAGCGAGAAAGTCAGGCTCAACGCGGTGGCCAGCGTCGCCCGGGTCAGGGTGTTGAGCAGCGCCATGGTGGCTTACTCGGCCTGGCCTTCGCGCAGCTGTTTGCGACGGATCAGCAGAGCCAGCATCATGCAGGCAAAGATCACCAGCAGCAGCCCGTAGCCCCAGTAGGGGTAGGAGAAGGTCGAGAACTGGGCGACCTTGCCTTCGCCAAAGACGGTGGGCATGAAGGGCTTGACCGTGAAAGCGCCCCACGGGTGCAGGTTGTGACCGAAGAACCACAGCCAGCCGGCGTAGGTGATGACGAAGAAGACCGGTAGCAGGGCCGGGACCAGGGCCAGCAGTAATTGGAAGGGGCGGATCTTGGCGACGCCGGCAATGACGACGGCCATCACGGCAATCAGGCCAAAAATCACGAGTTTGGAGACGTTGCGTACGTTATTGCCCCACGCTGCGATGCGATCCATGTCCTTGAAGAAGGTGCCCGACTCCTGCATGTAGGCCTGAACGTGGCTTTCGAGGTGGCCGAGCAGGAACTGGTCGCCGATGATCCAGGCGGTAACGGCGGCAAAGCCGGCCGACAGGGTGATCAGACGCGCCTTGCGGGCCGGCATGGCGAAAGCCAGCAGCATCACCGCGAAGAAGCCGAAGAAGAATTTGGCGAGCGGTTTTTCGACCGGGGCGCCGGTGGCGATCGGGAACATCCCGACGTAGTGGTTGATGGTGTTCATTTCATGGACGCAGTCGAGGCCTTCGGCGCCCTTGTCGACATTCTTCTGGGCGTCGAGTACCGGGTTGTAGCGCTCGTCCTCGGCGGCGAGATCCTTCTGGATGATCTCGTTGGCCATTCGGGTGCCCTTGCCGGCCGCTTTGCAGCCGTTGTAGACACCGTCGAAATGGAAGTGGATGCGGATGCCATCGGGGAAAGCATCGGCCGGGTAATTGGGGGCGGTCAGGGAGACCCACCAGATCGGCGCGAAATAGGCGGCGACCAGACAGATCAGGGAAATCAGCGTCAGGCCGCCGATGATCTTGTTTTGCTTATTCATGTTGCTGCTCTCTGTTCTTGTTTCCCGCCGTCCTGCCCTGCCTGGCGGGCATCCTTGCTTTACCAGCCATCGGCGCCGGGGCGACGACGGCTGGTGCGATCAAGCTGACTACATTTACTTCTTCTTGGCTGCCTTCGGCTTGCACATTGCGCCCGGCATGACCATGCTCGACTGGTAGGCCGAGATGGCGATCAGTTGTTGATCATCATACTTCTTGATGATCTTGACCATGTCCGGATTGGCATTGCGGCGCTTGCCGTCGCGGATTTCGGTCATCTGGCGGAGCAGGTACTTGTAGTGCTGGCCGGCGATCACCGGATAGAACTTTTCCTTGTTGCCTTCGCCTGTCTTGCCGTGGCATTCCAGGCATTCCTTTTCGTACAGTTCCTTGCCCTTGGCAACCATCATCGCAGCGTCGGCACCTTCGTATTTGCCGTGTTCGAGCGGGATGCACAGGCTCTGGATGTAGGCAGCGGCATCGGCCAGTTCCTGCGGGTCGGTCAGCGTCGAGGCGAAGGGGTACATGGTCGGATTGTCGCGCTCGCCGGAGCGGATGTCGGCCATCTGCTTGATCAGCACGGTGCTGTGCTGGCCGGCCAGTTGCGGGAAGGTGCCGTCGGCCCGACCGGCGCCGGAGGGCAGGTGGCAGGCGCCGCAGATTTCATAGACTTCCTCGCCATTCTTGACGCTGCCCTTCTTGTGCAGAGCCTCCATCTTTTCGCCGCCTTCGGCGTTCCACTTGTAATCCTTGCTTTCGATGCCTTCTTTGTGCGGAGCCGGCGGGCCGGCGAAGACGACGCCTGCACTGAGCAGGCCGATCAAGAGGAGTGATGCTTTCATGTTGATGTCCTTTGCAACGGGTTGATCGGAAGGCTGGACGCATTGTCCCGTGGGCAATATCAGCATTCCTTGATGTGGGTCATAAGCCCGTCAGTGCGGGCGTTTTCCGGCTTATTTGAGTTTCGAGAGGTAATCGGCCAGGGCCTTGATTTCCTCGTCGTTAACCAAGTCCATGACCCCCTTCATGGCGGCGGTCTGGCCGTTGTTGCGGGCGCCGCTCTTGATGTCCTTCATTTGCTGTTCGGCGTAGGCGGCATTCTGGCCGGCTACTTTCGGAAAGGCCGGGCTCAGGGTTTTCTTGCCATCCTTGCCGTGGCAGGACCAACAGGTCTTTTCCTGGAACAGCGTGGCGCCGTCCGGGGCGGCCATGGCCGGGGCAGCTACGATGGCGGCAGCGATCAAAGTCATTACGAATTTCATGGTTATTCCCTCCTGAATGTGAATCGGGGAGCAGATTGACTCTGCTCCCCGATGATTGCCTTAAGTCAGATCAAGACTTTGGGCGTTTTTACTTCACCTTCTTGGCACCGTTCTGCTCAAGGTAGGTCTTGGCACGCAGACCGATGTCGGCTGCCTTGACCTGGTATTGCCAGATCTGTTCTTGCCACAGGTTGGCCTGGTCCCAGTCCTTCTTGGCGGCTGCAGCATCCGACTTGGCCTTGGCTTCCTTGATCTTGTTGAGCTGGTCGGTTGCATCGTCGACCATGTTCACCACATCCGGGAAGTCCTTGAAGTTGACGCTGGTGATGTAACCAACCACGGAGTCGATGACTGCCTGGGTATCCGCTACCTTCTTCACAGTCGCCTTATAGTCGGCTTCGGTGTAGTTGGCTTTGGCTTCGGCGGTCTTGCCCGGCTTCCAGCCCTTCGGCTTGACCAGCAGGTAACCTTGCATTTCAAGGTGCAGTGCCGAGCAGAATTCCGTGCAGTAGTACGGATAGACGCCTTCCTTGTCAGCCTTGAACTTGACGGTCACCGTCTTGCCCGGTTCGGCCGAGGCATGGACGTTGAAGGTCGAAACGGTGAAGCCGTGGGTTTCGTCCTGGGCACGTTCGAGGTTGGTCAGGTGGATGGTGATTTCGTCGCCGACTTCAGCCTCGATGGTTTCCGGGGTGATGTGCGAACGGATCAGCGTACCGAAGACTTCGATCTTGTTACCCTTCTTCTCGGTGTGCTCTTCGCCGGCGCGGACGGCACCCGGATTCGCCTTGTCGGTACGGCTGTTGGTGCCGACCTTGTAGCGAACGCCCGGTTTCAGCTTGGCGGCGTCGATGGCAACCACGTAGTGCGGCTCACCCAGCGGCAAGGGCATGTCGTACAGCAACTGCATCTTGTCGTTGGAAATGTCGATCAGCTGGTGGTTCTGCGGATGCAGCGGGCCAACCGGGTTGAAGCGGTCGATCGACAGCTTGTTGAGCGCGACCAGGTAACGGCCCTTCGGATCGGTGGAATCGCCTTCCATGGTCATCAGGTGGCCGATGTTGTAATGCACCGAGATCTTGTCGAGCACCTTGCCTTCGCAGTAGTTCCACTTGGCAACCTGCGAGTCGACATACAGCGAGGTGTAGGCGACGCAGGGCTTCGAGTCGTACTGGGTGTGCAAGGGGCCGAGGCCGAGCTGAACCTGGGTGTGCAGCGCGTCCTTCATGCCGATTACCGGAATGCCGTACGGATCCTTGGATTCGAACTTGCCGGCCTTGATGGCGGCCTGGATCTTTTCGAAGGAGTAGACCGAGACGTGGGTGTCGAGCTTGCCGGAGACGATCAGCATCTTGCCGTCCGGGGTCACGTCGACGCCGTGCGGCGACTTCGGTTCCGGAATCAGGAAGAGAATGCCTTCCTTGATCGCGGTTTCCATCATCAGCACGTTGTGGCCGTTGATCTTCTTGGCCTTGCCGGCCGCAACCAATTCGGCCGCCTTCTTCCAGTTGATCACGTGCAGGTAGTCGGTGTCCTTGGCAGAACAGCCGGCTTCATACGGCGGACGACCCTTTTCGATGCCGCCGACGTAACGCTCGGAACAGAAAGAATTGGTGAAGGACCAGCCGTCAGACGGACCCTTGCCGGCGTCCGACAAGTCTTGCGAGTACGGTGGCAGTTCGAGCGAGAAGGAATCCTTCGGCTCGATGCGGCCTTCCTTGCGGTCGAACTTCCAGTAGGTGATGCCGCCGCGGTAGCGCTCGTTGAACTCTTCGAGCGGATAGAACTTCTTGTTCTCCAGCGGTGCGGCGTACTGGGCGGCTTCGATGACGTATTCGGTGTTCGGCGTGACGAAGGCGCCGCCGTGTTCCGACTTGAAGATCGGATTGGTGACGATCTGCTTGGTTTCGAAATCGCGCAGGTCGATCACGGCGATCCGCGGATTGGCCTTGTCGTTGATGAACAGGAACTGGCCGTCGTACTTGCCCTGGGTTTCGGAGATCGCCGGGTGGTGCGTGTCACCCCAGTTGATTTCCTTGCCGTCGATATTGCCTTGACGCAGCACGGCCTTCGATTCTTCGTCGAAACCGTAGCCTTGCCAGGGTTCCGGCGTGAAGACGCCGATGTACTTCAGGATGCGCATGGACGGAATGCCGTACACGATGACCTGGCCGGATTGGCCGCCCGAACTGAAGGCGAGGAATTCGTCGCGCTTGCCGGTCGGTACGTAGGTTTTCGACGCAGCCAGCAGATCCTGCTGGCTGAGGTTGCGCCGCTTCATCACGTCCTGCAGCGACTCGGCTGCCTTGACGCCGGCCGCGCTCAGTCCCAGGCCGGCTGCAAGCAGCAGCACAGAGGTTTTTACCGCTAATTTGTTCATCTGAAACTCTCCCAGTAATTCAAGAAGTTGGATTTCCAGCCCCCGATTGCGCGCCGTGGCGAAATACCCTGCGGCAATTTGTCGCACACTGTATGCCGAGGAAAAATGGAAAAAATTGATAACTATCAAGAATGCCCGGTAGATCCAAAATTGTTTTCAAAAATCGGGCCGGCAGCCCGAAATCCCCTGCTGATCGGGATTTCGCCGGGGTGAGAATTCGTTGATCTGAATCATGGGCAGGCGGCGGACGACTGGGCACGCTTCGCCACGTTTGCGGCAGCCTGCCGTACTTCGATCGGTGAGTGCGATGAAATTGATTTGCTCGATGCCCCTATTTTTGGCGACGGCCCTGTGCGGAGCGGTTCATGCCGCCCAGCCGGCGGCGCAACAGTTCGAACGCCTGGCAGGCTTGCCGGCTGCAGATTTGCATCGCCAGCCGGGGCTGGCGATCGAAGTTGATGTGGATCTTTCGGCCAGCCCGGGTTTTTCCGTCGAGATTGCCGGCGAACGGGCCGAGGCGCGCTACCGCATGGCATTCAACCAGATCGCCGAAGGCTGGAGCTGGCAACCGCTGGCCGACGCCGCCAGCGAAGATTATTACCGCTTCAAGTTCCTGCCTTTGCAGAGCGTCATTGTCGATAAGGACAGCTATTCAGAGGAAGATAAAATCGGCGAACCCCAGCAGATGCAGGTCCGTTGGCGTTACGACTATTTTTTCGCCTTTGAGAATCTCTATGATTTCTACCGGCGGGTGGTTGATGACGATGCCGGCTTTTCTGCCGACTTGCCGGCCGGGTTGAGCCGACATCTTGGCCTGCGCGCCCGGGCCCATCTGGTTGAGCCGGTGATCAGCGAAAGTACGACGTTCTGGAAGGCGACTTTTGCCCGGCCAACCGATTTCACCCTGAAAAAACGCTATCTGGTCGGCGTGCTCGACGAGGTGTCCTTTGTCGATACCGAGAGTGGCAAGGTATTGTGCCGTATCCTGCCTGGTCGCGATCATTGCTCCGTCCAGTGATTCTTTTTCCCCTTTTCCGGAGTTCCCCGATGAAATTCAAACTAGTCCTGTCCACCCTGCTGATTTGCGCCGGAAGCGCCCTGGCCGAGGCGCCGCTGACCGGCCTCGACGAAATCCAGGATCTCGGGCGGATCAACGGCGAAGCGCTGGCTTGCGGCCAGATTCCAATGTCTACCCAGGCCAAGAACATGATGATCCGCCACGCGCCGAAGACGCGTAGCTACGGCGAGGCATTCGAGACGTCGACCAGTGCTGCGTTCCTGGCTCAAGGTCAGGCTTCGGCAAGCTGTCCGAAAGAAGTCGAATTTTCAGCCCGTCTTTTTGCCATTTCAAGCCGTCTGCAACGGGTTTTGCCGGCGGCGCGCTAAGTGAGGCTGCCACGCATTTTTGCCCTCTGGCTGCTCTGCTGGGCAGTATGGACGGGATGGGCCATTCGGCAGGCGCAGGCGGTCGAGGCTGAGACGCCAATTTCGGCCCGCTACCTGCTGATGGATGCCAATGGCCGGGCGGTGAGCAATGAGGATTTTCCGCGCCAGTTCCAGTTGATCGCGTTCGGTTATACCTTCTGTCCGGATATCTGCCCGACCACGCTGGCTGAAATGTCGCGCGTGATGGACCGTCTGGGCAGCGATGCCGAGCGTCTGCAGCCCTTGTTCATCACCGTCGATCCCGAGCGGGATAGTGCTGCGGTGTTGCGCAAATACACCGAGTTCTTTCATCCGCGAATCATGGGCCTGAGCGGTTCGCCTTCCTTGATCAAACGCGCGGCCGACAATTTCCGGGTTCGTTATGAGAAGGTTCGCGAACCGGGCGTGCCAGCCGATCGCTATGCCGTCGATCATTCGGCCGGGATGTACCTGCTTGGGCCGGAGGGCTTCTTTCTCCGCAAATTCGCCTACGCCACGCCGCCGGATGAAATTGCCGAGGCCATCCGCGAATTGATGGCACAGTCGCCGCGCGGCCGCCGCTGATCGGGCGAACCTTTTGCGTTTTTCCGGCTCTTTCGTGAACAGGCAAACACGGAGTCGCCATGAGCAAGAAGAAATGCTGCAAGAAGGACAAGCCCTGCAAGGACTGCCCCAAGCTCAAAAAGGGCCGCAAGCTGGCGCCTAGCGCGGCTGCGGCGCTGCGCTTTTTCGCCCGAGGCGATTGAGCCACAGCGAGGCGAGAATGACCGCGCCGCCCATGGCCAGGCGTGGCAGGTCGGCATTGCGGTTCCAGATCAGCAGATTGACCAGCAGTCCGGCCGGAACGTGCAGTTCGTTCATGATGGCCAGCGTACCCGCGTCGACCTGGGTGCTGCCCTTGACCCACCAGAACATGCCGAGGGCGGTGGCGAACAGCCCCATCCAGGCGAGGACGCCCCATTGCACGGCGGTTTGCGGCAGTTTGGCGGGGTTGCCGAAGAGCAGGAAGGAAGGCAGCGCGAGGAGCAGGGCGCCGAGGAAGAAATGTCCGAAAAAGCGATGCAGGGGCTGTTCGACCGGATAGCGGGCGAGCAACTGGCGGCACAGCACCTGGCCGGCGGCAAAGGTGGCATTGGCCAGTTGCAGCAGCAGGAAGCCGATCAGGTAGTCGCCCTCCAGCTTCTGGAAGCGGATGATGATGCCGCCGCCGACCGCGACCAGCGCGGCGACCAGCGCCCAGGGATTGAAGCGGAGGGCCAGCGCGTCGTCGATCAGCGTCACGTAGATGGGCGTCAACACGGTGAACAGCAGCACTTCCGGCACGGTTAATACGCTGAAACTGCGGTACAGGCAGAGATAGGTGATGCCGAACTGCAAGGCGCCGGCCAGCCAGAAGCCGCCGACCAGCCGCGCCGGCAGGCCGCGCCAGCGGGTCAGCGGGACGAAGATCAGTGCCGCGATGGCGACCCGGATGAGCACCGCGAAATCGCTATCGACCCGGCCGGCGATGTATTCGCCGATCAGGCTGAAGGAAAAGGCCCAGAGCAGGGTGACGGCAAGCAGGTAACGCATGGGGGAATCCGTGATTTTGCAGGCGCGGATCATAAGCCGGCTAACTGTCGGCGTCGAGTTGCTGGCGGCGGAACGAAGCTGTCGTGAATTGATTCACTGACAGCCGGGGCGGGCGGTGGCATCATCCCGCCCGATCCGTTTTCCGCAGGCCTCGCTGTTTCCGCCATGCGCCACCGCAGGCCGGTTCGATGGCCGCAAGGGGGCGCGTTCAGTAGCCTGCTGCCCGTAACCATCATGTCTTTCCAGGACACCCACTTCGAGCTGGATTGTCGATGCAACCTACCGTTCCGCTGGCCGCGAGCCGCGAAGAAATCATGGCTCGCCTGACCGATACGCCCTTGCGTATCGGCCAGATCGACGTCAATGGCAAATGCAATGCCAAATGCTGGTATTGCCCGGTGAAATACCAGGGCAATCCCGAGGAATTTGCCGTCCAGATGTCGATCGAGGAACTCGACCGCGTCCTCGGCAATCTACGCGCCTCGCCGCTGGTGCCGGCGGCCTTCCGTTTCCTCTATTCCTGCCATTACAACGAGGTCTTGCTCTACAAGCATTTCGCCGAGTTGCCCGCGGTCTTCCGCAAGCATGGTTTCGCTACCATGATCCTGTCGAACGGGACGCCGCTGACGCCGGAGAAGACCGACATCATCGTCGCCAATGGCGATGTGATCTGGGGTGTCACCCTGAATATTCCGGCGCTCGATCAGGACGACTGGGCGCGCAAGGCGGGTTTTCCGGCATCCCGGCACCGCTTGCTGCTGCGCAACCTCGATTACCTGCACGAACGCTACCCGGCTTCGATCCAGATCAATTGCTCGACCAGTCCGGCCGGCATGCTCGATAACGCCATGGCCAATACGCCGGAAGAAGCCGAGGCCATTGCCGAGGCCTTCAGCCGCCGTTATCCGAAGTTCAAGGTCGGTTTGCAGCCCTGGCTCAGCGATCGGGCCGGCAAGCTTGCCAGCCACGCCGTGCTGAGCCATGACCAGCATGCCGTCCGCCAGGTGGTCGGCTGCGCCCATTCGGCCAATGATGGCGGGCGGGTGTTCGGCTGGGTGCATGTCAATGCCCGCGGCGAACTGTTTCTCTGCTGCGACGATTACGACATGGCGTACCGCTTCGGCAACCTGCTCGAACAGGATTTCGCCGAAGCCTGGTGCTCATCGGCTCATGTCGACGCCATACTCGCCTCACGCCAGGGCATCTGCCGGACCTGTCAGTTCCGGGTCGAGGCACCGGTCGCCGCCGTTTAGTGAAGGCGGCGGACGCAAAAAAGCCGGCAGCGCAGTGCTGCCGGCGGCATTGCCTGTTCCGCTCCGAGGCGGACGGGCTTATTCCTTGATGGCTTCGATAGCGACGTCGATGCGCACTTCGTCGCCGACGTACGGTGCGTACTTGCCGGCGTTGAATTCGGAACGCTTGACCACGGTCCAGGCGTTGGCGCCGATCGCATCCTTCTTCAGCATCGGGTGCGGCATGGCCTGGAAGGAGGTGATGGTCAGGGTAACCGGCTTGGTGACGCCCTTCAGGGTCAGGTTGCCTTCGACCTTGGCCGGCTTGTCGCCTTCGAAGATGACCTTGGTGGACTTGAAGGTGGCGGTCGGGTACTTGGCGGTGTCGAGGAAGTCTTCACCCTGGATATGTTCGTTGAAGGTGTCGTAGCCGGTGTCGACCGACTTGGTGTCGATCACGATGTCGACCGAACCGGTCTTGGCGACCTTGTCGAAGACGACCTTGCCGCTGTTCTTGTTGAAACGCGACAGTTGGGTCGAGTAACCGAAGTGGCTGTACGAGAAGCGCGAGAAGGTGTGGGTGCTGTCGGCAACGAAGGTTTCCGGTGCAGCCATCGCCGGGGCGGCGGCAACAGCGGCGAGGATCAGGGCGGCGGACAGTTTGCTCAGTTTTTGCATGGTGAATCTCCTTGAAAGAAATCGGATTGGGGATGCTTATTTGCCAGCGTTGGCGGTGATGCGGAACTTGATCTGGACGTCGTTGGCGACGATGTCGAACTTGGCCCAGGAGCCTTCACCGATCGAGAAATCGGCGCGGCGGATGGTGAAGCTGCCGTCGAAGACGCCGCTGTTGCCTTGGGCGGCAAAGCTGGCGGGGACGACGACATCCTGCGTCTTGCCCTTGATGGTCAATTGGCCGGTGACTTCGTACTTGTTGCCACCCAGCGCCTTGACGCCGGTGGAGACAAACTTGGCGGTGGGGAAGGCCTTGGTGTTGAACCAGGGCTTGCCGGCCACTTCCTGATCGCCTTCGGTGGCGCCGGTGTCGATGCTGGCCAGATCGACCTCGAAGCTGGCCTTGGCGGCGGTGGCCTTGGCCGGGTCGAAGCTGAGCTGGCTGGCGAATTTCTTGAACTTGCCGTCCAGCGCCACCCCCATCTGCTTGTAGGTGAAGTTGATGGCGCTCTTGTCAGCCTGGACTTGCGTGTATTCGACGGCGTGGGCAGCGCCGAGCGAGGCGGCGAGGGTCAGGGCGAGGGCAAAACGTTTCATGTCGGTTCTCCTTGGGGGATGGGGAATGGATTTGTCTTACTTGTTGGAATGGGTCGGCAGCATCCGTTTCAGGATGTCGTCCTTGTCGATGAAGTGGTGTTTCAATGCGGCGCCGATATGGCCGGCCAGCACGGCGATGAAGAGGAGGTTCAGGCTCTGGTGCACCAGGGCCAGCAGGTCGCCCAGCTCCTTGTTCTTGTCGAGCAGGTCGGGGATCGGCAGGACGCCGAAATACACCGTCTGGAAACCCTTGGCCGAACTCATCAGCCAGCCGGACAGCGGAATCGCGATCATCAGCAGGTAGAGCGCCAGATGGCCGGCATGGGCGGCGAGCTGCATGATTTTCGGCATGCTGTCAGGCAGCGCCGGCGGACGGTGCGTGAGGCGCCAGAGCAGGCGAACGGCGAGGAGCAGGAAGGCGGTGACGCCAGCCCATTTGTGCCAGGAATAGAGCTTGAGCTTTTCCGGTGACAGCGGCAGGTCGTGCATGTAGAAGCCGAGGGCGAGCAGGCCGATCAGCAGCAGGGCCATCAGCCAGTGAATGGCCTTGGCGGTCGAAGTGTAGTTGGCGGGGGTAGTCATGTTTTTCTCCTCTTATTGGGGCTGAAAGGTGTAGGCATCCATGGCGATGACGTAATCGTCGATCCCGGCATGAACCCGACGGGCCTCGGCGTTTTCGCCGGCGGCCCCGAGTGCGACATACAAGGGCAGCAAATGTTCATCGCTCGGATGCGCCTGGACGGCGCCCGGTGCCTGACGGCGATAGTCGAGCAGGGCGTTGGTGTCGTGAGCCGCGAGCCGTTCGGCCAGCCAGTCGGTGAATTGACGGACATAGGCCGGGGTCTGGCCGCCGTTGCGCCAGGCGAGCTGGAAGTCGCGCAGGTTGTGCGTCAGGCTGCCCGAGGCGATGACGAGAAAGCCCTGACGGGTCAGCGGGATCAGCGCCTGGCCGAGCTTGAAGGCTTGTTCAGGGCCGCCCTGGCTCTGGATGGAGAGCGGAATGACCGGCACTTCGGCATCCGGGAACATCAGGCGCAGCGGTACCCAGGCGCCGTGGTCCAGACCGCGGCCGGCATCGCTGGCCACCGGCAGGCCGGCTGCCTTGATGGCATCGACGACCTGCTGCGAGGCTTCGCGGCAACCGGTTGCGGGGTAGCGCAGGGTGTAGAGCTCATCCGGGAAGCCCCAGAAGTCGTGGATGGTTTCAGGCCGTTCGGCAAAGCCGACGGTCGCTTGGGCGGTGTCCCAGTGGGCGCTGACGATGATGATGGCGCGCGGCTGGGCCAGCGTGCTGGCCAATGCCTTCAGGGCGGCACCGGCGGCACCGGGGCGCAACGCAAAGGTCGGCGCACCGTGCGGAACAAAGAGAGCGGGTTGGGACGGGGTCATCTGGACAACTCCTGTAGCGATGGGCGTACTGTAGTCTCCCTTTTTGCTGCGAAATAGCCGACAATCTGCAAATGTTTATTGCGTAATTGGCAACAATGGATCGTCTTGACGCCATGCACATGTTTGTCCGGGTCGCCGAACTGGGCAGTTTTTCGGCTGCCGCCCAGCAGCTCGATTTGGCCCGCTCCGTGGTGACGCGACAGATTGCCGCGCTGGAAGCGCATCTCGGCGTCAAGCTGATGGCGCGCAGTACCCGCCGTCTGGCGCTGACTTCGTCGGGGACGGCCTATCTGGAAAAGTGCCGGGTGATCCTCAACCTGGTCGAGGCGGCCGAAACCGATGTCGCCGAGGAGCGGATGACGCCGCGCGGCAGCATCCGCATCGGCCTGCCGCTCAGTTACGGGTTGAAGCGCCTGGCGCCGCTATTGCTCGAATTTTCGCAGCGCTATCCGGAAGTCAGCCTCGACATGGATTACACCGATCGCCGGGTCAAGCTGATCGAGGAGGGGATCGACCTGTCGATCCGCATCACCCGCCGGCTGGAGGCCGGCGATATCGCCCGGCGTATCGGTACCGGCTACATGCATGTGATCGCTGCGCCGGACTACCTGGCGCGACACGGGCGGCCGCAGCATCCTTCTGAACTGATCCATCATGAATGCCTGGGCTACACTGCGGCGGGCTTGAACCACACTTGGCAATTCCTGGTCGATGGCCAGCTGGAGGGCTTTCCGGTGCGCAGCCGGATCAACGCCAACAATGGCGACGTGCTGACCGATGCCGCGGCGCAGGGCTTGGGCGTTACCTGCCAGCCCGATTTCATTACCGAACCCTACCTGGCCGATGGCCGGCTGACCACCATCCTGGCGGATTTTCCGATTCCCGAACTGGGCATCTATGCGATGTTGCCGAGTAACCGGCATGTGCCGCACCGGGTGCGTGTATTGATGGATTTCCTGAGCGAGCGTCTCGGACGCCCGTCGGGTTTGTCCTGAGGTCGAGGCTTTACGGCCGTTTCGTCTTGTTCAGCCGGCCCCAAAGCAGGTAGCTGTTTTCTCCGGCGGCGTAATTGGCGATCTGGGTATAGAAATGTTCGTTCAGCGAACTGACCCTGACCAATTCGCTGCTGCCATTTTCGCCCGCACTGTCGCCAGTCGAGGCACGCTCGCCGTTGGGGACGCGGAGCAGTACCCGGGCGTCGATCCGGTCCGTGCTCGAATTCAGCGCCTCGATTTCGATGCCGATGCCGTTCTGGTTGTAACGGGCCTTGCTGTTCCCGCCGGGCAGGCGGGTTTCGACCAGTTCGCAGTTACGCGTATCGCAGGCAAAAATCTTTACGTCGTAGTCGAAGCCGCCGGCCTGGGCCGGATGAAAAGCGACAAGCAGGCTGGCAAGAGCAAGGCAGGTCTGGAGTTTCATGGTTGGACGCCTCCCCGGCGTGTAAAACAAGCAATCTGAAGTTGCTTGGAATGGCATGACTGATGCAGGCAAGGCGGCTATCGTGCGGCGGGAAAGCACGCCATGCGTTTTGAATGTTGCTGTGCAACAAAATTCTAGGGCATTCCGTAGGGTTATTACAACCTTGAAACAGCAGTTCGATGGTCGCGCGTCGTTTCGTGAAGTGGTTCACAGACAGGCTTTTGCTGACGCTTCATCATGCTCAACGTATTCCAGCCGAGGACATCGACATGGCTCACCTTGACGCTCAATCAACCCTTTCCATTTCCAGGAGGATGTCTGCGGGGAATGAAAGCGTTCGTCAGGGCGATCAGGAAATGAGCAATTTCGATCTGCGGGATGCGCTTGCCGACATCACCGTTCGGGAAACCTCGTTTACCGAATTTCTCGCCGCCTTGCGCCAGGCCGGCTATCGGCCAGCCTGAGGCAAGTAGCGGCGGGCTCAGCCTGGCTAGGCCTGGAGCAGTGTCTGCAGTTTGCTGAAAAATGCCTTGTCGCGCTCGTATTGGCCGTCGGCCAGTGAGCCCTTGAAGTATTCCAGCGAGGCGAGATAGTTGCTGACGATCTTGCTGTAGCTTGCGCTTTGATCGACCGCGTAAGCCGCCGTGTTGGTCTGGCCTTCGATGCGCAAACCGTAAATTGCGCTGTGCATCATCAGCCCGTAGGTTGCCATTTGCCCTTCATCCATGCCGGCCGTGGCCTGGAACCAGGCCTCCTTGACGTCGGCTGGCGCGTCGGCGGGCGGGAATGAGGCGGTCAGGGCAGCGCCGACCTCGTTGAAGCCGTCGTGATTGAGATCGACGACATAGCCTTCCGGGAGCAGCAGGTTCTGCGCCCCTTCCTCGCTCAGGCCGGCAACGTTGATCGGGTCGGCCAGGCAGTGATTGCGCCGTACGGTATCGAGTTCCTGCGGCGTCAGGCCAGCCAGGAATCCTTTCGCATCGCTCATGCCGCCAGTACTGTAGGCCTTCTCGAGGATTTCGGCGTAGCTGCGCTGGCTGGCGGCATCGACGCCGCGCATGGCGGAAAGTTGGGTGTGCGCCGTGCCGAGAATGCTCTCCAGCGAGGGAGAGCTTGCCGGGGAGGAGTCCGGCGATTTTGAGGCAGTGGCCTGTTCAGCGAAGGCGGCCTGGTAGGCGCTGAAGAAGCCTGCATCCGGCGTGCTGCGATAGGTACGCTGTTGCACGGCGGTAATCGGGGTGCCTATTTTTCGGGTTTCCATGCGTTGTGTCCTCGGTAAGATTTGCCGCGGTCAGTCTTCCAGGGCTGCGAAATTTGCCGCTGCCGCCGGAATTTTCCGGTTATTCATGTTTGCCCGAGTTGAATAGCATAGGCCGTGCCAATGGAATACCGGGACCCGTTCAGAGCTTGTTTTCTTCCCAGCGATATGCCATCTGGCGAGCCGTCCGCACGGCCAGCTCGCGCCCCGCCAGGCGTGCGACAAGATGCAGGCTCATGTCGATGCCGGCCGAGATGCCGCCTGAAGTCACGATGTCGCCCGTATCCACCCAGCGCTGGTCGGCGACGACCTTCAGATACGGGAAGTCACGCTGCAGATCGTCGATATCTTCCCAGTGCGTTGTGACGCTTCGACCGTCGAGCAGGCCGGCTGCGGCCAGCAGGAAGGCGCCGGTGCATACCGAGGCTGTCAGCCTGGCCTGTGCAGCAGTTCCGGCGATCCATTCAAGCACGGCCGGTTTGGCCTGCTCGGCATTGACGACGCCGCCTGGTACGAGCAGCAGGTCGATGACCGGCGCGTTGGTGAAGTCGAACTCGGGCAGGATCGGCAGGCCGGCCCGCGCCTTGATCGGCAAAGGGCTGGCGGCGACGGTAAAGACCTCGAAAGGGGCCGGTTGCCCCGGAGTCTGCCGGCCGAATACCCGGCTGGCCGTGGTGAATACCTCGTAGGGGCCGGCAAAGTCGAGGACTTCGACTTCCGGGAATACAAAAATCGCAATTTTGAGTGGCATCAGTTTTCCTTTGGGAGCAGGGCGGTCGGCAAGCGGGGCGGCGGATAGTCGGCACAGCCCGCTTCGGGTTGTGGAAAACCGGGCTGCAGCGTCAGCGGGATGACCCCGGCCCAGACCGGGATGTCCATGTCTTCCGGGCTGTCTTCGACGCCCCAGTTACGGATCTTGGCGGCGGCTTCGCTCAGTGGCTGGCGCAGGATACGCGTGCCGGCCAGTTCGGCGGCATTGGCCGGGCGGACATCCCGGTTGCGGCCGGGGCTGACGTGCTCGAGAAAGGCATGCATGGCAGCCGCCTTGTCACTGATCTCGTCTACGGCCTGGAAATGCCCGTAGATGACCACCGAGCGAAAATTCATCGAATGGTGAAAGGCCGAGCGGGCCATTACCAGACCGTCGAGATGGCTTAGGCAGACAGAACATTCGCCGGCCAGCAGGGCGTTGACCAGACGCGAATTGTTGGCGCCATGGATGTAGAGAAAATCGCCATCGCGCCAGCAGGCGGTGGGCAGGCAATGCGTGCTGCCGGCATCGTTGAAGGCGATATGGCAGAGAAAGGCGGCATCGATGATGGCGTGGATGCTGGCGGCGTCGTAATGGCCGCGATTCGGCTTGCGGCGAACTTCGGTCCGTGGGCTGGGGGGCGGGGTTTTCATGCGGGTCTCCGGGTGTTGGTGAGGCCAGCATAGCGCGCTTGTGGCACTATCCATGGTGCCAGTAATTGCCTGATTGATGGAGCCAGATGGCACTTTCCCCTATCCTCGCCCGGTGGACCGAAGTCGCTGATGTCGACGGCTTGCCGCGTCAGACGCAGCTTTACAAGCTGCTCAAGGAGGCCATCCTCGATGCCCGCCTGGGGCCGGGGAGCCGACTGCCGCCCAGTCGTCAGCTGGCGGCCGATTACCGGATTGCCCGCAACACCGTTTTGCATGCCTATCAGCAATTGCTCGCCGAGGGATTTTTGCTGGCCGACCGGCGCGGTACCCGCGTTGCCGAGCTGGCCGCGGTTCGCTCGCCGCCCGGCGGCGATGAGGTGCGGCGCAGTCCGCGCTTGTCGCAGCGGGCGGCTCAGTTGCAATTGCGGCAAGGCGAAGCGGTATTGCCCTTCGCGCCCGGCGTTGCCGATCTCAATGCCTTTCCGTGGGCCAGTTGGGCGCGCCAGTTGCAGAAGGCCTGGGGCGAGGTCAGCGCCCGCCAGTTGGCCTACGCCGCGCCCGGCGGGGAGCCGATGCTGCGCCAGGCCCTGGCCGACTACCTGCGGGCCCGGCGGGGTGTGGTCTGCACGGCGGAGCAGGTGTTCATCGTCGCCGGCGCCCAGGTGGCACTCGATGCCTGCGCCCGCTTGCTGGCCGATGTCGGCGACACGGTCTGGCTGGAGAGTCCGTGCTACCCGGCGGCGCGTTCGGCGATGGCAGCGGCCGGCCTCAATGCCGTGCATGTACCGGTGGACCGGGAAGGCATGGCGCCGCCGGAAAGCCTGTGGCAACAGCAACCGCCGCGCTTGCTCTATCTGACGCCGGCACACCAGTACCCGCTCGGTTCGGTTCTCAGCCTGGAGCGCCGGCTCGAATTCCTGCGGCGAATCAGCGACGGCTGGATCATCGAGGACGATTACGACAGCGATTTCAACCACATCCAACCGGGGCGAGCCTTGCCGGCCGTACAGGGGCTGAATGCCGATGCGCCGGTCATCTACGTCGGCACCTTCAGCAAGCTGCTTTACCCCGGCTTGCGTGTCGCCTACATGGTGGTGCCGCGCTGGGCCACCCAGGCTCTGGGCGGCGCGATCGAGAGTCTGTACCGGGGAGGCCAGGCCGTCGAGCAAAGGGCCTTGGCCCGTTTTCTCGAAAGCGGCGCACTGACCCGCCATCTGCGCCGCATGGCCCCGATCTACCAGCGGCGGCAGGCTTGCCTGCGGCAGGCGCTGGGGCATGCTTTCGGCGCCAACAGCCAGATCCTCGGCGGTGCTGCCGGCCTGCATCTGACACTGCTGCTGCCGGATGCCAGACCCGACCACGAAATCGTAAGGCGTGCCGGCCAACTCGGCGTAACCGCCCGCGCCCTCAGCGAGTACTACCCGGCCGAGTCCGTAGCGTCGAGCCGGAACGGCCTGGTGCTGGGCTACGGGATGGTGGAGGAGGGGCGTATCGCGGAATTGGTGACGCGACTGGCTTCGACCGACTGGCGCGACGAAGACGCTTGACGCACTGCACAAACCCGCCTGACAATAGACCGATGTCTTACGTTTGCCGCCAAATCTCCCATTGCCCCCTGCGTCGCCGCGTTCTGCGTGCGTGGCGTGCGGTCATGCGTCCGGGGTCTGGCGTGAAATAGTCGAAGCATCATTACGCATTTCAGCAAAGGCCGCGGAT